>JBJTXX010000612.1:0-15972 GCA_046082485.1 Actinomycetota bacterium | reverse complement strand
CTGCTCGTGCGCGAGGGGCACAGCCTCGTCCTGCACCCCGCCGAGGCGGACGTGCTGGTCGTCAACACCTGCGCGTTCATCGACGAGGCGCGGCGCGAGAGCATCGACACCATCCTCGCCCTCGAGGAACAGCGCAAGACGGGTGCTCGCCTGGTGGTCACCGGCTGCATGGCCGAGCGGTACGGCGCCGAGTTGGCCGAGGCCCTGCCCGAGGTGGATCAGGTGGCCGGCTTCGGCGTGCCGGTGAACGTGCCGGCGCCGAAGGGCAAGCGGTTGATCCCGGTGTCGTCGGCGCCGATTCCCACGCTCGACCTGTTGAACCTGCCCCGGCCGAAGTCGGTGTCGCCGTGGGCCTACGTGAAGATCGCCGAGGGCTGCGACCGCAACTGTGGCTTCTGCGCGATCCCGTCGTTCCGTGGCCCGCAGCGCAGCCGCGACGTGCAGGCGATCCTCGACGAGGTGCAGCAGTTGCAGGCGCAGGAGATCGTGCTCGTCGCGCAGGACCTCGCCAGTTACGGCAAGGACCGCCCCGGTGAGTTGGGGGCGGGTTCCATCGTGCCGCTGGTGCGCGCGGTCAGCGTGGTGGCGCCGTGGACGCGGCTGCTCTACCTCTACCCCAGCGACCTCACCGACGAACTGATCGACGCGATCTGCGACACGAACGTGCCGTACTTCGACCTGTCGCTGCAGCACGTCAGCAAGCCGTTGCTGCGCCGCATGCGCCGGTGGGGCGACGGTGAGCGCTTCCTGCGCCGCATCGCCGACATCCGCGGCCGCGAACCCCACGCCGCGTTCCGCAGCAACTTCATCGTCGGCTACCCGGGCGAGACCGAGGCCGATCACGACGAACTGCTGCGCTTCGTCGAGCAAGCCCAACTCGACTGGTGCGGCTTCTTCGCCTACAGCCCCGAGGACGGCACCTATGCGATGCAACTCGACGGGGCGGTGCCGACGGGGCTGATGAACGAGCGCCTCGCCGAACTGCGCGAGATGCAGGACGAGATCACGGCGTCGTGCAGCGACGACACGATCGGCGAGGTCGTGACCGTGCTCGTCGACGAGCCCGGCGTGGCCCGCAGCACCCGTGAGGCCCCGGAGATCGATGGCATCGTGGAGGTGCCCGAGCACCTGGCCGTCGGCGGGTTCCATCAGGTGCGCGTCGTCTCGGCGATGGGGCCCGACCGCGTGGCAGACTGCCTCTGATGCCGGTCGATCCCTCCGCCATCAAGACCTGGGCGAACCTCGTGACGGTCGCGCGCATCCTCGTCGCGCCGTTCATGTTCCTGCTGATTCCCGACAAGCCGGGTGGCACGTGGCCCGCGTTCATCCTGTGGTTCGTGCTGTGCGCCACCGATGGCGTCGACGGTTACCTCGCCCGCCGCCACGGTGCCACGAACCTCGGTGCGTTCCTCGACCCGCTCGCCGACAAGGTGCTGGTGCTGGGAGCGATGTTCTTCCTCGTCAGCAACAGCACGTTCTCGATCGTGCCGGTGGCCATCATCGCCGGGCGCGAACTGTTCATCAGCCTCTACCGCACCTTCGTGGGGGCCAAGGGCGTGAGCGTGCCGGCCAGCAAGATCGCCAAGTGGAAGACGTTCATCCAGCAGTTGGCGGTCGGCTTCGCGATCATGCCGCCCACCGACACCGTGAAGTGGCTGTGGAACGGACTGCTGTGGCTGTCGGTCGCACTCGCCCTGATCAGCCTCTGTCAGTACCTGTATCGGGCACGTCGTGCGGTGTGACGTGCTGGCCGTCGGCACGGAACTGCTGCTCGGCCAGATCACCGACACCAACAGCCAGTGGATCGGCGAGCAGTTGGCAGCCGCGGGCATCGACTCGCTGTTCCAGGCGAAGGTGGGCGACAACCTCGGCCGGGTCGAGGGTGTGCTGCGCCGCATGCTGGCCGACGCCGACGCGGTGATCATGTGTGGCGGCCTCGGCCCCACACACGACGACCTCACCCGCGATGCGATCGCCGCGGTGATGGGCACCACGCTGCAGCACGACGAGACCGTGGCCCAGGTGATCCGCGACCTGTTCGCCTCGCGTGGGCGGCGGATGGCGGAGAACAACCTGAGCCAGGCGCAGGTGCCGGTGGGCGCCACGGTCATCCCGCAGACGCGCGGCACGGCGCCCGGCCTGATCTGCCCGCTTTTGCTCGATGGGGTGCCCAAGGTGGTCTATGCGGTGCCCGGTGTGCCGCACGAGATGAAGGACATGGTGCAGCGAGCCGTGCTGCCCGACCTGTTGTTCCGCAGCGGGGAGGCGAGCGTGATCGTCAGCCGCGTGCTGCGCACGTGGGGCGAGAGCGAGAGTGGGTTGAACGAACGCCTCGACCCGGTGATCGAGCGGCTCGAGGCCGAGGGCAACCCGACCCTTGCGTTCCTCGCCAGTGGGTGGGAGGGCATCAAGGTGCGTCTCACTGCCAAGGCCGCCACCCACGCGGAGGCGACCGCGCTGATCGACCGCTGGGATGCCGAGGTGCGTTCACTGGTCGACGACATCGTGTTCGGCACCGACGACGACACGATGGAGAGCGTCGTGTTGCAGTTGCTGCGCGGGCGCGGCCTCTCGCTGGGCCTTGCCGAGTCGGTGACCGGCGGGTTGGTGGCTGGGCGCATCACGAACGTGCCGGGCGCCAGCGAGGTGTTCCGCGGCAGTGTGGTCGGTTATGCCAGCGAGGTGAAGTTCGACGTGCTCGGCGTGCCCGAGGGCCCGGTGGTCAGTGAGCCTGCCGCAGCAGCGATGGCGGTTGGTGCCCGGCGTGTGCTGGGCGCCGATGTGGCGCTGGCGCTGACCGGCGTGGCCGGACCGACCGAGCAGGACGGCATGCCGGTGGGAACCCTGTGCGTGGGGTTGGCGATCGGCGACGACGTGCAGACGCGCACGTTCCGCATGCCCGGTCAGCGCGACCAGATGCGGCAGATGAGCGTGATCACTGCGCTCGACCTGCTGCGGCGCACGTTGCTCGACTCGTAGGCTGGGCCCACGCCTCTGTAGCTCAATGGATAGAGCAGCGGGTTTCTACCCCGTTGGTTGTGGGTTCGAGTCCTACCGGAGGCACGTGGAAAGTGGCCGTTTCCGGCCTACCCTTTGACGTTCCTGCGGGCGTCCGCTCAACCCTCCGAGAGGTCGACGTGAAGTTCAAGAAGGGCGAGACCGTCATCTACCCCCAGCACGGTGCGTGCATCGTGCAGGGCACCAAGAAGATGGAGGCGTTCGGCACCACCGAGGACTATCTGGTGCTGAAGACCGTCATCAACGAGATGACGCTGAAGGTGCCGGTGGCCAAGGCCGAGGAAGTGGGCGTACGCCCGCCGGTCAGCGCCGACGAACTCGAAGACCTCGTGGCAGTGCTCAGCAAGCCCGACCCTCGAGTGCCCAGCAACTGGAGCCGCCGGTTCAAGAACCACCAGGAGAAGCTGAAGAGCGGCGACGTCTACCAGGTCGCCGAAGTGGTGCGAAACCTGGCGGCGCGCAACCGTGACGCCTCGCTGTCGGCCGCCGAGCGCACCATGTACGACAGGGCGCGCATCAACCTCATCAGCGAGATCGCCCCGGCGCTGAAGGTGAGCGCCGAGGAAGCCGAGCGCTACCTCGACGAGGCACTCGCCAAGGGCGTGCTGAAGCCCGCCAAGGCCGAGGCCAAGAAGAAGGCCTGAACCACCCTCACGGTTGGTGCTGCTGCCACACCGCGCGGCCATCGGGGTCGCGCGCTTCGCGGATCAGCGTTCCCCAGTGGGTCTCGGCCCATGACGCGTCGCCCTCGGTGGGCTGGCCTGCGTCGAGGAATATCTCCACGCGGGGTGCCTCACCCCCGTCCGCGGTGTCGACGAACAGGTACGGCCCACCGTCGGGCGGAAGCAGTTGCGCCGACCCGTGGTCGGTGCGAAAGCCGACGGTGAAGCCGAGACCCAGCCAGAACTGCACCGTGCTGTCGAGGTCGTTCGTCGTGACGTAGAGGTGGTGGATGCCCCCTGTGCCCATGCGACTGCACAGTACGCCCTCGGCGCCCGTCTACAGTCCGAGGCATGGCTGGCATGCTCACTCGTGACGAACTCGAAGGTCTCATCCGCGCCGGTGAGGTCGACACCGTGCTGATGGTGTTCCCCGACCTGCAGGGGCGTCTGGTGGGCAAGCGCACCACCGGCCGCTTCTTCCTGCAGAGCGTCGCCGACGCGGGCACCGAGAACTGCAACTACCTCATCGCCTGCGACATGGACAACAACCCGGTGCCGGGTTACCGCTTCGCCAGTTACGCCCTCGGCTACGGCGACATGCTGGCCAAGGCCGACTGGAACACGGTGCGACTGATCCCGTGGGTGCCGAAGACAGCGATGATCATGTGCGACCTGCTCGACGTGGAGTCGCACGAACTGATCGAGGTGGCGCCCCGGTCGATCCTGCAGCACCAGGTCGATGCAGCCGCGGCGATGGGCTTCCTGCCGATGGTGGCCAGCGAGATCGAGTTCTACCTGTTCCGTGACACCTACGACGAGGCCCACGACAAGGGCTACCGCGACCTCAAGCCGCACTCGCCGTGGCTGGAGGACTACCACATCCTGCAGACGACGAAGGACGAGTACGTGCTCGGCGACATCCGCCGCGGGCTGGAGGCCGCCGGGGTGCCGGTGGAGTTCAGCAAGGGCGAGGCCGGCCGCGGCCAGCACGAGATCAACCTCGACTACACCACGGCGGTCGAGATGGCCGACCGCAACAGCGTCTACAAGTTGGCGGCCAAGGAGATCGCCCACTCGCACGGCCGCTCGGTGAGCTTCATGGCCAAGTACGACTTCAATGACACCGGCTCGTCGTGCCACGTGCACTCCAGCCTCTGGAGCCTCGACGGTCGCACCGCCCTGTTCGACGACCACCACGGCTCCCACGGCATGAGCGAGACGTTCCGCCACTACCTGGCCGGCCAGATCGCCACGGCCCGCGAGTTCAGCCTGCTGTGGGCCCCCACCATCAACAGCTTCAAGCGCTTCCAGTTGGGTTCGTGGGCGCCGACCGGTGTGGGCTGGGGCATCGACAACCGCACGCTCGGCTTCCGCAAGGTGGGCCACGGAAAGGGCACCCGCGTCGAGTGCCGCATCCCCGGCAGCGATGCGAACAGTTACTTCGTGTTCGCCGGGGCGATCGCCGGCGGCCTGCACGGCATTCGCAACAAGATGGAGCTCGGCGAGCCGTTCATGGGCAACGGCTACGAAACCGACGAGATCGACCGCATCCCGTGGAACATCGTCGACGCCATCGACCTGTGGGAGCGCAGCGAGGTGGCCCGCGAGTGCTTCGGCGAGGAAGCCCACCACCACATCCTCACGATGGCCAAGGCAGAGTGGCAGGCGTTCAACCAGACCGTGACCGACTGGGAACTGCGCCGCTACTGGGAGCGCATCTAACCCCTCAGGCGGATGCCTCGAAGTACACGAGCACGGGCAGGTGGTCGCTCATCGCGGCCCACCGGTCCCCGCTGTCGGGAACGTGCATGCGTCGCACCGTGGCGCCGTCGGGCACCAACACCATGTCGAGTCGCTCCTGCGGAACGGTGGACGGGCAGGTGCTGTCGCCGCCGGGATCACGCAGCCCTGCGACGTGGAACTCGCGCACGACCTCGGCGAGATCGTGGCGGTGGGTGTTGAGGTCGCCGGCCACGACGGTCAGCGGGTGCGCCTCGGCCGACACCCGCGCAGCCAGCCGTCGGGCCTGCTCGATGCGCTCGTCGGCGCTGTCGGACGACAGGTGCGTGCAGTGCAGCCGCAACGCGGAGGAACGGTGGTGCACGGTGACCGAGAGCACGATGCGGTGCCGCCACTTCCACGTCGTCACGCCCGGCGTGAGGGTCGTGCGCCGTGCATCGGTGATGCGGTGCGGTGACAGCACGGCGTGCCCCTCGGTGCGCCACCACACGACAGGGGAGTAGGGGTGGTGCTTGCGGGCCCAGCGGCGGCGCCAGCCGAGCATGCGTGCCAGCCTGCGCGCCTGTCGACGCTGCACCTCCTGCAGGGCCACCACATCGGGTTGCAGTTCGCGCAGCGCAGCGGCGATCAGCACCAGGTCGGGCAGCGCGGAGCCGTGGAGGTTCCACGTCACCACGCGCCAATCGTGCGTCGCCGTCATTGCGAGCGAGTCTCGCGCGTCCACTACCGTGCGAGGCCATGAGTCGTCTCGCAGGCAAGGTCGCCATCATCACCGGAGCATCGTCGGGCCTCGGCCGCGTCGGTGCCGAACGCTTCGCGGCGGAGGGGGCAAAGGTCGTCATCGCCGACATCGTCGACGGCGACGAAGCGGTGGAGGCGATCGCCGCCGCCGGCGGTGAGGCGAGCTTCGTGCGGTGCGACGTCACCGACGACGCCTCGATGAAGAACGTGGTCGACTTCGCGGTCGAGACCTACGGCGGCCTGCACGTGCTGTACAACAACGCCGGCGTGATGCTGAGCGACGACGACAACCCCGTCACCACCAGCGTCGAGACCTATCAGAAGACGATGGACATCAACGTGCTCGGCACGCTGCTGGGCTGCAAGCACGCGATCCCCGCCATGCAGGCCTCGGCCAAGGAGACCGGCTCTGCCGGCAGCATCGTGAACGTGGCCTCGTTCGTGGCGCACATGGGCGCAGCCACCCCGCAGGTGGCCTACACGGCCTCCAAGGGTGCAGTGCTGGCGATGACCCGCGAGATCGCCGTCATCTACGCCCGACAGGGAGTTCGCTGCAACGCCCTGTGCCCGGGGCCGATCATGACCCCGCTGCTGGCGAAGTTCCTCAGCGACGACGCCAAGCGGAATCGCCGTCTGGTCCACATCCCCATGGGTCGCTTCGGTGAGCCGATCGAGATCGCCAACGGCGCGCTGTTCCTGGCAAGCGACGAGAGCAGCTGGATGACCGGCCAGTCGCTGATCATCGACGGCGGCATCACCGCCGCGTACGTGACCCCCGAGTGATGCAGCGCCCGCTGCACGGGCCCGATGCGCTGCCCGCCGACTTCGCGTCGACGGTGAAGGGCTGGATCGAGCAGCGGTTGTCGGGCTCGCCGCTCGGGCGCACGGCCACGCCCGCGCAGATGGAGGCGTTGCTGCGCGGGGTGATCACCGAACGGGGCTTGGGAGTCGATGCGGCGTGGCAGCGGTTCACGCGCGACGTGGCGCCGAACAACGTCGGCCTCGACAGCGACCGGTTCCTCGCGTTCATCCCCGTGGCCCCTTCCGCCGCCGGCGTGTGGATGGATGCCGTGGTCGGTGCCGCGAACTTCAGCGCCGAGAGCTGGCTGGAGGCCGCTGGGGCCGTCGCCGCCGAGAACCAAGCGCTGCGGTGGGTGGCCGACCTGCTGGGGATGCCGCCGGGTGCTGGCGGCTGCTTCATGAGTGGGGGTTCCATCGGCAACCTCTCGGCGCTCGCCGTCGCCCGCGAGCAGTGCGCCGGTCGGGTGGTGGCAGTCGCCGACACCGCTCACGCCTCGGTCGGCAACTCCCTGCGGCTGCTCGGCATCACCCGCACGCTGGTGGTGCCCACGGGGGCGGACGGCCGCTTCACCGCCGATTCCCTGCGCGCCGAACTGGCCCGCAGCGGCGAGGAGCTGGGCATCATCGTCGCCGCAGGCGGCAGCACGAACGCCGGCGTGGTCGACGACCTCGACGGCCTGGCCGACGTGGCGCAACAGCACGGGGCATGGCTGCACGTCGATGCCGCATACGGCGGTGCGGCGATGCTGCTGCCCGAGAAGGCCGGTCTGTTCGCCGGCATCGGCCGTGCCGACTCGGTGATCGTCGATCCGCACAAGTGGCTGTTCGCCCCCGAGGGCTCGTGTGCCCTGCTGTACCGCAACCCGTCCGCCGCCGCCGAGGTGCACACCCAGCACGGCCCGTACATCGACGTGCTGCACGATGACGAACCTCTGTGGAACCCCAGCGACTACGGCTATCAGCTGACCCGCAGGGCGATGGGGCTGCCTCTGTGGTTCGCGCTCGCGGTGCACGGCACGCAGGCACACGCCGAGGCGGTGCGCGCCGGGGTCGAACTCGCGCGGCAGGCGGCAGAGGTGCTGGGCGCCGTGCCCGGCGTGACGATGGTGATGGAGCCGCAGTTGTCGGTGGTGCTGTTCCGCCGTGATGGCTGGGGTCGCAGCGAGTGGAAGCAGTGGGCCGAGCGCCTGCTCGCTGCCGGCGTGGCCTTCGTGGCGCCCAGCACGTGGAAGGGTGAGCCGGTCGGGCGTCTCGTGTTCCTGCACCCGCACACGCCGACCGCGGTGATCGACGAGATCGCGGCCTCGCTCAGAGGGTGACCACGCCGTTCGGGGTGAGCACCTCGGCGTTGATGCCCGGGTCGCCCTGCACGATGCGCATCTGCGACGTGTTGCCCAACTGCGACAGCGCGGCGTGCAACCGGGGAGCGGCCGGGTGGCTGATGTTCAAGGCCACCAGGCTGCAGGGGTGCCGCAGCGTCGTGGCCGGGTGCGGCGAACCGCCCCAGTCGATGAGGAAGGGAACCGTGCCGTGGTGTGGGTGGCCCACGAACGGGAAGGTGAGGCGCCAGTTCAGCACCACACCGTCGGGCCGTCGCCGGTCCATCGCGCTGATCGGGGTGACGGGGAAGCCGAGCATCTCCAGTGTCTCGACTGCGTCGTCGAGCGGCACCTGCGGCCGGGCGCACCAACCGACCAGCCGGGCCTCGGTGACGTCGTCGACCCCCATCGGCCGGGCGAACGGCGGCTTGGCCTGACCTTCGTCGGGGCCGATCACCTCGAGGTAGGTGGCACCGCCGAGGCCCGTCAGCACGTTCCGGGTGCCTCGACCGGAGTGGCTCCCCCCGACCTCGAGGTACACGCCCCAGTCGCGGCCGATGTCGGCGACGGCGGTGGGAATGTCGGGCGTGGCGATCACGAGATGGTCGATCATGCCCCCAGTCTGACCGCTGTCAGATCGTGCCCTCGTGACCGGCAAGACTGTTCGGCATGAGTTCCGTTGCATTCCTCGGCCTCGGTGTGATGGGTGCCCCGATGGCGCGCCACCTCGCCGCTGCCGGCCATCGGGTCACCGTCTACAACCGCACCCCCGACAAGGCGCTCGCCTGGGTGGCGCTGTACGGGCATCGTGCTGCACCGACTCCGCGCGAGGCAGCCGAGGGGGCGGAGTTCGTGTTCATGTGCGTGGGCAACGACAACGACGTGCGCGACGTGGTGTTCGGCCCCGACGGTGCGCTGGCCGGCGCTGAGGCTGGTGCCGTGCTGATCGACCACACCACGGCCTCGGCCCACGTCGCCCGCGAACTCGCCGAGGCCTGCGCGGAGTTCGGGGTCGGGTTCGTCGACGCGCCGGTGTCGGGCGGTCAGGCAGGCGCACAGAACGGCCAACTCACCATCATGTGCGGCGCCGACGACGAGGCGTTCTACCAACTGGCGCAGCCGGTGATGTCGGCCTACGCGAAGGCCAGCGCGCTGATGGGTTCGGCAGGTGCCGGACAGTTGACGAAGATGGTGAACCAGATCCTCATCGCCGGTGTGGTGCAGGGCCTGTCGGAGGGCCTGAACTTCGCGGTGCGTGCGGGTCTCGACCCGGAGCAGGTGATCGAGGTCGTGAAGTACGGCGCCGCCCAGAGCTGGCAGCTCGAGAATCGCGGCCACACGATGGTGAAGGGCGAGTTCGACTTCGGCTTCGCCGTTGAATGGATGCGCAAGGACCTCGGCATCGTGCTCGACGAGGCCGACCGCAACGGCGCACGCCTCCCGGTGACGGCGCTCGTCGACCAGTTCTATGCGCAGGTCATCGCCCGTGGCGGCCGCCGCTGGGACACCAGCAGCCTCATCCACCTCCTCGCCAACGACTGACGCGCTGCTGCCGCCACGCGCGACACCCCAGCCCACCCGCGCGAACTTGAGTTCCTCGGGACGGCGGGTCAGAGGACGGGGGTTGCTTCGTGGCGGCGGATGATGTCGCCCCACACGACCCAGGTCGAGCCGTTCGCCTGCTCGCGCAGGGCGGTCATCGCCGCCTCGGCCACCCGGTCGGGGTGGATCACCGGCATACCGAGCGACGAGATGACAGCCTGGGCATCGGCCGGCACCAGCGGGGTGTCCACGAACCCGGGGCACAGCGCCGACACGCACACGGGACTGCCCTGCTGCTGCAACGTGGCGCCGAGCGATTTCACGAAGCCCACGACCGCGTGCTTGGTGGCGGTGTAGGCGATGTCGCCGGGCATCGCGCCCAACCCCGCCATCGACGCCGTCACGACGACGTGCCCGCCGCCGCGCTCGACCATTCCGGGCAGCACCGCCTGGGCGCCGAAGAACACGCCGTCGAGGTTCACCCCGACGATGGCGCGGTAGGCCTGCTCGGTCACGTCCGCCAGGGGTGTTGCGCCAGAACCATGCGGGGTGCGACCCGGGGTCGTGATACCGGCGTTCAGGTGCACCACGTCGAGGGGCGGCAGCGACTCGACCAACGCCTGCCATGCCTGCGGGTCGCTGACATCGAGCAGCAGTTCGTCGCTCGACTGGGGGCGGATGTCTGCCACGTACACCGTGGCTCCCTCGCTGCGGTAGCGGGCGGCGCATGCCTTCCCGATGCCGCTCGAGCCGCCGGTGACCAACACGTGCTGTCCGGCGAGCAGGCCCGTGGGCGAGGCGCTCATGCCGCGGCCGCCGCGATGGCGTCGATGATGCGGTCGACCTGGGCGTCGGTGGTGACGAGCGGCGGGCAGAACAGCAGTGAGTCGGCGTTCAGTGCACGGCAGATCACACCGGCGTGGTCGAGCATGTGGTCGCGCATCGTCATGGCGTTCTGGTGCTCGTGCAGGCCGGCAGCCCACATGGCGCCCATGCCACGGACGTGCTGGATCGTGCCGTCAGCGGCGAGTGCCCGCAGACCTGCCTCGAGCCGGCCGCCGACGTGGTTCGCCCGCTCGACCAGACCCTCGCGCTGGAGGATCTCGATGTTCTTCAGCCCCGCCGCGCACGCCGTGGCATGACCCGAATAGGTGAAGCCGTGGCGCAGGAAGAAGTCGGGGTTCGACTCGAGCGCCGCGGTGGGCGCCGGCCCCACGAACACCCCGCCCAACGGCTGGTAGCCACTGGTGACCGCCTTGGCGAACGTGACGAGGTCGGGGGTGACGCCGTAGCGGTGGGCGCCGAACCAGGTGCCGAGGCGACCGAAGCCGGTGATCACCTCGTCGAAGATCAGATAGGCGCCGTGCAGGTCGCACAGTCGGCGAGCCTGCTCGACATACCCGTCGGGCGCGGGGTGGATGCCGCCCGCACCCTGCACCACCTCGATGAGCACGGCGGCCACCTCGTTGCTGCGCTGCGCCAGAATGGTGGCGAGACCCTCGGCGTCATCGGCCTGGGCCTGCACCACGTCGTCGACGAACGGGCCGAAGTTCTCTCGGTTCGGCGCGATGCCCTGGGCGCTGGTGCCGCCGTATGCGGTGCCGTGATACCCGCGGCCACGCGACACGATGAGCTTGCGCTGCGGCTGGCCGGCCTGCACGTGGGCCATGCGGGCCAACTTCATGGCCGTGTCGACCGACTCGCTGCCGGAACCGGTGAGGAACACGCGTGCACCGGGGATCGGCCCGAGGCCGCGCAGCACCTCGGCGAGTTCCTCGGCGGGCCCGGTGGTGAAGGGGTCGAAGCACGAGTACGACTCGAGGGTTGCCACCTGCGCGGCGATCGCGTCGGCCATCTCGCGACGGCCGTGGCCGATGGCGCAATACCACAGGCTGGCCATGCCGTCGACGAGTTCGCGCCCGTGTTCGTCCCACAACAGGGCGCCCTCACCGCGGACGATGCGGATGAAGGATTCCTTCGAGGGCTTGGCAAAGGGATGGAGCAGGGCACCGGGCATACCGCGACCGTAGTGGCCGCGACCCGTTGCTCACAGGGCGAGTTCGACGACCGGTGCCTCGTGGTGATCCGCGTGCGACCGGGCGCTGATGCGGTGCGGGCCGACGGGCGGAACCATCGCGCCCGCGGTCGCATCCCAGCGCCGCAGTGCCCAGGTCTGCAGCGGCACCTCCACCTCGGCCCGCTGGCCCGGTGCCAGCATGCCCGTGCGGGCGAAGCCGCAGAGCAGCCACTCGGGTCGGCCGTCCGCCGGGCTGGCAGTGCTGCCGCCGTACAACTGCACGAGGTGCGACCCGGCGCGTTCGCCGGTGTTCGTGACGGTGACGAGCACGGCCCCGGCCCGCACCGAGACGCCGTCGATCGAGAACGTCGTGTAGCCGAGGCCGAAGCCGAACGGGAAGTGAGCGGCGTTGCCGTCGCGGTGCAGTTTCGAGTAGCCGTGCCAGCGGTCGTAGGTGATTGCCGTGGCCGCGGCGTCGAAGTGGGGCAGGTGGTCCTCCGAGCGCGGGATGGTCAGCGGAAGGCGACCGACCGGGAACCGGTTGCCGGTCAGCACGTCGGCGATCGCCCTGCCACCTTCCTGGCCCGGGTACCACACCATCGCCACGGCGGGCACGAGTTCGGCCCACGGCATCATCACGGCACTACCCGCCACCACCAGCACGACGGTTCGGGGGTTGACGGCGGCGACCGCCTGCACCAGCGCGACGTCGCGGTCGGAGAGGTGCAACGAAGCCCTGTCGCCGCCGGGGCCGAGCGAACGATCACCCCGGTTCGCCTGCGACTTCGCGAAGCCGGCCTTCAGCAGCTCCGAGGTGTCGGCCTGCTGGGGCGGGAACAGCGTGGCGAGATGAGCGGTGCCCTCCAGACCCACGTACTCGCCCTCGTCGCGGTGGTCGTAGCCGACCATCACGACGGCCACGTCGCTTGCGGCGGCGAGGGCCACCGCAGCCTCGACGTCGGCACCGTCGTGGTGTTTCACGTCGCCGTCGTGCGCTGTCGAGAGACCGTCGAGCAGGCTCACCATGTGGCCGGGCACCACACGACTGCTGCCGTGGTCACCCAGCGCGTGCCCGGCTGCCTGATGGCCGATCAGCGCGATCGAGGCTCCGCCCATCAACGGCAGCACGGGCTCGCCCTGCGCCCGTTCGTTGCGCAGCAGCACGATGCCCCGAACGGCGGCCTCGTAGGCCAGTTCCAGGTGCCGGTCGCTGGCAACCACCGAATCGGGCGGCGCCGGGCCGGCGAGCACCGAACCGAACCGCAACTGCGTGGCCACGGTGCGTTGCACCGACTCCCGCACCACCTCGATCGGCACGTCGCCCCGCTCGACCGCGGCGCGCAGGTGCTGATGGCGCACCATCCGGAAGGGCATCTCGATGTCGAGACCGGCGAGCACCGATGCAGCGGCGTCGCGGATGCCGTAGATGAAGTCGGAGACCACGAAACCGTCGAAGCCCCACTGGCTGCGCAGCACGTCGGTCAGCAGTTGGCGGTGATGGCCGCACCATTCGCCGTTCACGCTGTTGTAGGCGCTCATCACGCTCGCCACCCCGGCCTTCACGACCCGTTCGAAGTGGGGCAGATACACCTCGTGCATCACCTCCGCGTCGACGGTGACGTCCACGCTGAAGCGGGCGTTCTCCATGCTGTTGAGGGCGTAGTGCTTCACGCACGCCATCACGTGGTGCTGCACGCCCTCGGTGAGGGCTGCCCCCATCTCGCCGAGCAGCAGGGGGTCCTCCCCGTAGGTCTCCTGCGCCCGGCCCCACGCCGGGTGGCGCAGCAGGTTGATGCACACGCCTCCGTAGAAGTTGGCGTCGCGGACACGCAGTTCGCGGCCGATGGCGTCGCCGATGGCGCTCTCGAGCGATGGGTCCCACGCGGCGCCTCGGGCCATGCTCACGGGGAAGCAGGTGGACTCACCCACCACCACGCCGCGGGGCCCGTCGCTGAAGCGGATGCCCTGCACACCGAGGCGTGCGCACGACCCACCGGGGAACGTGTGCTCGAGAATTCCGCCGCCGATCATGTCGGCGAGACCGGCCCAGAAGTCGAGGTCGCCGTCGGTGCATTCCAACAACTCGTCGATGGTCATTGCGGCCACGAGTTCGGCGGCCACTTCCCTGAACGTGGACATGGCGCCAGCATTGCACCCGCGGGCGCACGGCTGCGTCGACGGCCTCCGAAAGTAGGCTGGTTGCATGAAGCACAGCGAAGGGCATTTCGGTCACCGCGTCGGTTGGTTGAGGGCGATGGTGCTGGGAGCCAACGACGGCATCATCTCGACGGCTTCGCTGCTGTTGGGCGTGGCCGCGGCCGATGCCACGCGTTCCACCATCCTCACGGCGGGCATGGCAGGGCTGGTGGCCGGTGCCATCTCGATGGCGCTCGGCGAGTACGTGTCGGTCAGTTCGCAGCGCGACAGCGAGCGCAGCGACATCGCCAAGGAGACCTGGGAGCTCGAACACCAGGCAGACCACGAGCTCGACGAACTCACCGCCATCTACCAGTCGAAGGGACTGACGGGGGATCTCGCCCGGCAGGTCGCGGTGCAGTTGACCGAGCACGACGCCCTCGGTGCCCACCTGCGCGACGAGTTGGGCATCAGCACCGACGGGCTCGCCAAGCCGTTCCAGGCGGCGTGGAGTTCGATGCTGGCGTTCAGCATCGGCGCCGGCATCCCGCTCGCCGCCTCGGCGATCGCTGGCGCGGGCCAGCGCATCGTCTCGATCATCGCGGTCGCCGTGGCCTCGCTGCTCGGCCTCTGCTATCTCGGGGCGCGTCTCGGCGGCGCCGCACCGAAGCGGCCCGTTGCGCGAGTCGTGCTCGGGGGCCTGATCGCGATGGGGGCCACCATGCTGGTCGGCAAGTTGTTCGGGGCGGCAGTGGCGTGAACGGGCGACGTGACGCGACCGTCACCAGCGATACGGTGATGCGCCGATGAGGGTCTCCATCGACATCGAACTGTGCCACGGGCATCAGGCCTGTGCGGTCGCCGCACCCGAGGTGTTCGGCGCCGACGACTACGGCAACGCGGTGCTGCTCAAGGAGGGCGACCTGTCGGCCGAACTCGAGGCGAAGGTTCGCCGGGCCGAGGGCAACTGCCCCGAGCGTGCGATCACGTTGATCGACTGAGCATGCGAGTGGTGCGCGCCGCCGACGCGGTGGCCATGCCGTGGCGCAACGGTGGCGGGGTCACCCGTGAGTACCTGGCGCACCCGACGGCTGAGCACTTCGACTGGCGTCTCTCGGTGGCCGAGGTCGCGGCGGACGGCCCGTTCTCCGCGTTCCCCGGTCTCGACCGCATCCTCGTGTTGCTGAGCGGGAAGGGGATGTCGCTGAGTTTCGGTGACGGCACGAGCGTGGTGTTGTCCCAGCCGATGCAACACCATCGATTCCCCGGTGAGGCCGCGGTGCAGGCCGACCTGCTCGGCGGCCCCACCACCGACCTCAACCTGTTCTGGCGTCGCGACGCATGGGTCGCCGAGGTGGATGTGTTGCAGGCCCCCTGCGACACGCCCGACGCGTGGTTCCTCGTCTACGTCGCGCAGGGTTCGGTGCACTCCGACGGTCAGTCGGCCCAAGCGGGCGACGTGCTGTGGGGCGACGGGCCGACGCACGTGCAGGGCGACGGCCGGTTGGTCGTCTTCTCGCTGCGTCCGGCTACAGCCGCATCCCCGTGACGCGACCCTCGTAGATGGCCTGCACGGCCGTGCGGGCGGCCACCACGTCGCCCACCGAGTGCAGTCCGGGGTGGCGTTCGGCGAGGTCGTTCAACACGCCGTCCTCCGGCGTGTTCAGCAGCGCCAGCACCAGCGTGTCGGCGGGCACGAACTGCTCGGAGCCGTCGAGCAGGTTGCGCACGGTCGCGCCGCTGCCGGTCCATTCGGTGACGACGCTCTCGGTGTGCCATGTGGCGCCCAGTTGGGCCAGGGTGCCCCGCAGGCGCAGGTCACCGCTCGTGCGTTCCACGGTCTGGCCGACCTTGGCGTGGCTGGTCACCATGACCACCTCGTGGCCCTTCTCGGCGAGGTGCCACGCCGTGCCACCGCCACGCCAGTCACCGAACTCGTCGACCACCACGACGCGTCGCCCCACGTCGAGGCGATTGTCGAGCACGTCGTCGACGC
>JBJTXX010000611.1:0-6152 GCA_046082485.1 Actinomycetota bacterium | reverse complement strand
CGGCGGTGGTCGTCGGCTCGGTCGTGGTGGGGGCTTCCGTCGTGGGTGCGGCGGTGGTGGGTGCGGCGGTGGTGGGTGCGGCGGTGGTGGGTGTGGCGGTGGTGGGTGTGGCGGTGGTGGGTGCCACCGTGGTAGCTGGTTCGGTGGTTGGGACTGCCGTGGTCGGGGCGGCGGTGGTGGGTGCGGCGGTGGTCGCCGGCTCCGTCGTGGGTGCCGCGGTCGTGGCCGGTTCGGTGGTGGGCGCTGCGGTGGTGGGTGCCAGCGTGGTGCTCGGTTCGGTCGTCGTGGTCGCGGGCGCGGCGGCCACGCCGCTGATCGAGAGCGAGAACGACACGCCCAGCGAACCCCACGACCCGTTGTTCACCGAGCGCAACGATCGGAAGGTGGGGGCGGGGGTCACATCGGTGCTGATCGTCGTGTTGTCGTACTTCCAGCTGGCCGTGCCGGTGCCGGTCATCACCATGAAGTATCCGGTGTTCGCCGTCAGTTCGATGGGTGTCGAGAGCGTGTAGGTCGAGGTTCCCTCGGCCCAGGCACCCATCGACGGGTCGGATCCCACGGTGCCGACCAGCGACCCCGGTGAACCGCTCGAGTCGGTGTAGATCGCCAGCGTGTACGACGAGCCCGAGATCGTGGAACTGTTCGACTCGTTCGTGTTGCGCACGAACACCTGCACCGTGCTCACCGATACTGCATCCGCGCCGGTGGCGAACGACTGCGCCAGTCGCGCGGTGTTCGTGGTGTACCAACCTCCGTTCACGACGTGCTGGTAGAGCGACACGTTGACGGCTGTCGCGCTACCCGGCGTGAGGGCGGCGAACGCGGTGAACCCCACGAGCAGCACCACGAGGGGGCGCAGACGGGAACGCAGGCGCGGAGAACGATCGACCATCGACATGCCACGTCATCGGCACGTCGTGCCGAAATCTTGCCGGGACCTTGGTCACCTGCCGCGTGCTCAGCCGGTGGCGACCTCGCAGGCCACTTCCATCATGCGGTCCACACCGGTGCGCAGTTCCTCGTCGCTGATGCGTTCGGCGTTCTGCTCGTCGGCGATCAGGTCGCTGACCGTGCAGATGCACAGGGTCTCGATGCGGTGCAGGGCGCCCAGGGTGTAGAGCATCGCTGCCTCCATCTCCACGGCGAGGTGACCGCGGTCGGCCCAGCGCTGCATGATGCCCTGACGCGGGTCGTAGAACAGGCCGCTCGACACGATCGGCCCGACGTGCACCCGGGCACCGCGGTCGCGAGCCAGCCCCACTGCGCGCTCGACCAGCGAGTAGGTGGCGGTGGGTGAGTGGGCCTCACCGTTCGTCAACTGTGACACCACGGGGTCGTCGGCGGTGGCGCTGAGGGCCACGATGGTGTCGGCCATGCGCAGCCCGGGCGCCAGGCCACCGGCCGTGCCGACGCGCACGATGCGCTTGGCGCCCAACTGGATGAGTTCGCTGTAGTAGATGCCGGCGCTCGCACAGCCCATGCCCACCGACTGCACGCTGATGGGCTGTCCTCGGTAGGTGCCGGTGTAACCGAGCGCGCCGCGCTCCTCGTTCACGAGGCGGTACCCGGGTTCGAAGAAGTGTTCGGCGATGTAGGTGGCTCGGCGTGGGTCGCCGGGCACCAGCACTGCGGGCGCGTAGTCGCCCGGTTCGGCGCGGAGGTGGATGGGCATGCCCCCGACACTACGCGCCGACGGCTACTTGAGGAACCTGCTGGTGGTGTTGTCGGCCAGCACCGTTCCGCCGGTCTGGCAGGCCGGGCAGTAGGCAACGGTGTAGCCGCTGTAGCTCACGCTGCGGATGGCATCGCCGCAATCGGGGCAGGGCTGACCCACCCTGCCATGCACCCTCCCGGGTCGGTCGGCGCTCGAACTCATGTCGGTGCGCGTGCGCTCGTACGCCAGCGCGTCGGCCACCGTGTCGTGGATCGCGGCGCACACCGCTGCCGCCCCGTCAGCGCCCAGCTTGCCCGTCATCGCGAACGGTGACACGCAGGCCCGATGGCACACCTCGTTGGCCAGCATTCGGCCGAGCCCGGCGATCTGGTGCTGATCCCTCAGGAAGCCGTGCACGCGCATGTTCACGTGTGCGAAGCGGTCGGCCAACGACGCAGGGGTCGCCTCGAGGGCGTCGGGGCCGAGGCGGTCGAGCGGTGGCCCGTCGAGGGCGCACGTTGCCACGCACCACACACCCGCTTTGCGCTCACGCCCGGCCTCGGTGAGCAGCAGCGCCGGGCCGTCACCGAACTCGAACCTCGCCTGCGCACTGCGCGGCTTGGCCGACTTCGTGGAGTCCACCAGCAGCCGCCCTGCCTGCATCAGGTGCACCACGAAGTGAACATCACCGAGGTCGAGCAAAAGGTACTTGCCGCGCCGGTGCACCTTGCGCAGCGGCTGACCGTAGGCATCCTGCGGCGGCGGCGTGGCTGTCTTCAGCACCGAGAAGCCGAAGGGCACGAACCCGGTGAGCACCGCGCCGGCGAACTGCGCCGTCAGTCGCTCTGCGTGGGCCTGCACCTCGGGCAGTTCGGGCATGGGGTCACTCGTAGGTGGTGCGGTCGCGGATGGTGCGGAACACCGCGTCGAGAGCGGCGAAGACCGGTTGCGACTCCATGAGTTTCTGCTGGCTGCCGGTCAGCAGGATGCGGCCCTTGATGAAGGCCTCCTGCGCGTTCAGCGCGCCGGTGGCCACACCGATGGCCGTGTCCCACCCCTGCTCCATGCGCACGTCCTCGGGGAATGCCTGGCCGGCGCCGAACCGGGCAGCGCCGCCGCCCACCTGCAGGTGGTAGATCACGGTGCCTTCCGGCCCGTCGGTCACCACCTGTGTGACGCCGATGGTGTGCTGGTGGGCGAGCGCCTGCAGATCGACGCTGGCGGCGACCTCCGCGGTGAGTGCATCGAGCCATTCGAGGCTGAGGTATCGGATCACGCCCATAGTCTGGCGCGAGTGTTCACGAATGCCGACGAGCAACGCCATGCCGATGTGGCGGTCGAGGCATGGTGGTGGTGGGGCTGGAGCCCCGATGCCACCGCGGGTCTGTTCGTCGGTCTCGAACTCCGTGGCAGCAGGTTCGACTACTGGGCGGGGCTGGTGCGTGCTGGTCAGCCGTATCTGTACGTGGAGGAACTCGACGGGGTGGGGCTGCGCTCCGGTCTCGAGGTCAAGCCGCCGGAGATGTGGGCCGGCCACACCTGCGACGCTCCGTTCCGGCAATGGAGCCTCGGCAACGAGGCCCACGGTGTGCTGCTCGACGACCCGCTCGAGGTGCTGACCCGCCCCTTCGGCACACCTGCCCCCGTCACGTTCGACGTCGAGTGGTACGCGAAGGCCGATGCCGCCGCCGTGCCGCACGGCTATTCGCAGCCCGGCGAGGTCGACGTGCGCATCGAACTGCTGGAGGGTGTGATGGCGTTCGAGGGGCCGGCCCACCGTGTGCACGTGTGGGGTGCACCGCACCGGCCGACGGCGTTGGCGATGCCCGACGGGCCCGATGTGCTGGCCGCCCCGTACCGCCGCCACGACGGGCAGCACGTGCTGCAGGTGCTCACCCGTGCCGGGTTCGTGGCGCGTACGGTGGGCGCAGCATGACCCGAGACATCCTCGACGAGTTCGAACAGCAGCGACGCGGCCCGCAGTACCCGCAGGTGCCGGCCGACAAGGGTCTGCTGGTCGAGGACAGGGCCAGTGGCTTCTTCGGCGATGTCGTGAGCCACGACGCCCGAGCCGTGACCCTGCGCGACCGCAACGGTCGCACTCGCCAGTTCCTGTTCAAGCCGGGCGGGTTCCTGCTCGAGGGCAAGCCCGTCACGCTCGTGCCGCCGCAGGCCGGGAGCGCCCCGAAGCAGCCGTCGGTGTCGGCGAGCGGATCGGTCCGCGCCGATGCGGCGCAGCGGGCCAGGGTGGCGGCCGCCAGTCGCATCTGGGTGGAGGGTCGTCACGATGCCGAACTGCTCGAGCACGTGTGGGGCGACGACCTGCGCGAACTCGGCATCGTGGTCGAGCCCATGCACGGCCTCGACCACGTCGTGCAGATGGTCGCCGAGTTCCGTCCCGGGCCCACCAGACGGCTCGGCATCCTCGTCGACCACCTCGTCACCGGCTCGAAGGAAGCGCGTCTCGCCCAGCAGGTGCAAGGGCCCCACGTGCTGGTGACGGGCCACCCGTTCGTCGACGTGTGGGCGGGTGTCTGGCCGCGGGTGCTGGGTCTGGCCGAATGGCCGGAGGTGCCCCGCGGCGTGCCGTGGAAGGAAGGGTTGTGCGCCGCGCTGGGTCAGTCGCCCGACGGGTTCTGGCCGAAGTTGCGCAACCGGGTCAGTTCGTACGCGGACCTTCGTCCGGAGCTGGTGGGTTCGGTGGAGCAACTGATCGATTTCGTCGCGCCGCCCGGCGAGTGAACGGCAGCGCGACGGCGCCGATCGCACCCAGCAGCACGAGGAAGGGCCAGGTTCGGCCGAGCACCACGACCAGCGCTCGCAGGAGGCCGACGAAGTCGTTCCAGCCGCGGCGGAAGGCGGCGCCGACCCCCTTGTCGTCGTCGGCCACGGGTTCCGCCGGGGCGGCGGAGATGCGCACCGTCACCGTCGACATGGCCACCAGGCCGTCGAGGTACTTCTTCTGCGCCAGCAGTTCCTCGAGGGCTGTCTGCCGCTCGGTGAGTTCGCTCTCGAGGCTGATGACCTCCCCGAGGTTCTTCGCAGAGGCGAGCAGCGCCTGCACCCTGTCCAGACCGGCCCGTGCCGTCTTGATCCGCGCCTCGAGGTCGGTGACCTGCAGGGTGACGTCCTCCTGCGAGGTCTGCAGCGAGGTGCGCCGACCGATGCCCGGGTCGAGCGCCTCGATGAATGCCTGGGTCTGCTCGGGCGGCACGCGGAACACCATCTCGCCACCGGCGAACCGGGGGTCGGAGAGGTCGACCGAGCTCTGGCTCAGTTCGCCGCCGTGCACGCGAGCGAGGGCGATCACCTCGTCGACGGCCTTGGCCACATCGGCGACCTCCACGCCCACCGTGATGCGGATGATCAGCTTGCGGTCAGCCGGGGCAACGCCCGTGTCGGTGCCACCCGGCACGGTGGTGGCGGGCGCTTCCTCGCTCGGTGCATCCGTGAGGCCGCCCCCGCTCGATGCGTCGCCGGGCACCGTGGCCGACGACGACCTGTCCTCGTCGGCTGCACACGATGCGAGCCCCAGCACCGTCATCGTGGCCAACACCGACATGACCGACTTCCCGAAACGTCGCATGTCGGTCGGACGTCGGGAGGGCCGTTGTGGTTCCCGGGAGATCAGTGCTTCGCGGCGCGGCGGTGCTTCACCAGTTCGAGCACGATCGGCAGCACCGACACGGCGACGATGACGATGGCCGCGATCTCGATGTTGTTCTTCACCACGTCGATCTCGCCGAGGAAGTAGCCGAGGGTGGTGACCCCCGCCCCCCACAGCACGCCGCCGACCACGTTGAACGTGACGAACGTCCGGTAGTGCATGCTGCTCACGCCGGCCACGGTGGGGGCGAAGGTGCGCACGATCGGTACGAAGCGTGCGAGCACGATGGTCTTCGCGCCGTGACGTTCGAAGAACGCCTCGGCCTTGCGCACGTGGTTCGGGTCGAACAGGCGGCTCTTGGGTCGCTGGAACAGTGTGGGGCCGAACCGCTTGCCGATGAGATAGCCGACCTGGTCACCGACGATCGCTGCGATCGCGCACACCAGTGCCACCACCCACAGGGCGGGCATGTAGCGCTCGCCGAACTGCTCGACGGCCGCGCCCGAGGCGAGGAATCCGGCGAAGAACAGCAGCGAGTCACCGGGCAGGAAGAAACCCACCAGCAGCCCCGACTCGGCGAACACGATGAGCGCAAGCGCCACGATGCCCCCGGTCTTGATCCATTCGTTCGCGAAGTCGAGCAGTCCGAGCACGAGCGGCAACCCTACTGGCGAAAAGCACGACGGCCCGGGCATCGCCCGGGCCGTCGGTGAGTGCTGTGCGCAGCGTCAGGCAGCAGCCGTGATGCTGTTGCTCTTGCGGCTGCTGAACACGATGGAACCGATCAGCACCACGAGGGCAGCGGCGGCGACGCTGTAGCGGGCGCCGTCCTTGTCCTGCAGGTTGATGATGGCCGGCAACACCAGCAGCGACACCAGGTTCATCACCTTG
>JBJTXX010000610.1:0-3948 GCA_046082485.1 Actinomycetota bacterium | reverse complement strand
GCCGTGTCTACCGCGACGAGCAGCGCGCCGAGGGCCACGGCGGAGGTACGGCCGAGTTGACCCTCACCTACGTGGCCGAACTCGTCGAGGAGCAACTGAGCATCGATGCCATCCACCGCCTGTACACCGGTGTCGGCGCCGATGAACTGCTGGAGATGCTGTCACCGTTCTTCGAGGCCACGGAGGCCGGGCCGGTGCAACCGGGGTTCGCATCCGAGGTCGTGCAGCGCGGTGCGCTCTGTCTGGTGCGCCGCGAGGGAAGCGGCTTGTGGCTGACACCTCGCCCGGGTGCATTCGACGGGGTGCGCGCCCTCGACGGCGCGTATCTCGAGCACGCCCTGAACGCTCACGACGTAGAGGTCACCTATCAGCACGGGGTGCAGCATGTGGTGGACACGGTCGCATCAGGGCGCGCCGACGTGGGCGTGCTGATCCGGCCGACGAGCATCGCCGAGATCCGCCGCACTGCCGACGAGCGTCTGCTGATGCCGCCGAAGTCGACGTTCTTCACGCCGAAACTGCGCACCGGCCCGGTGATTCGGCCGCTCGACTGATCAGGTGCACGACGCGGCGAAGATCGCCGCGATCGTCGCATCGAGCGTGCCGTCGAAGTCTTCGGCGTTCTGCTGGGCGCTGAGGCCCTCGGTGAGCGCCCGCGAGAAGCTCGCGATCACGCCGTGGTTCCTCGACAGGCGTGCGTTGGCTTCCTCCCGGCTGTACCCACCCGACAGCGCCACCACCCGCAGCACACTGGGGTGTCGCACGAGGTCGAGGTAGTAGTCGTCGGTCTCGGGCAGGGTGAGCTTCAGCATCACCGGCTGATCCGCAGGCTGACGGTCCAGTTCGGCGAGCAGCGCCGTGCGCAGCAACGCCTCGGCCTCGGCCTTGCGAGGGCTCTTGATGTCGACCTCCGGCTCGATGATCGGCACCAGGCCGGCAGCGAGGATCTGACGGCCGACCTCGAACTGCTGGCCGACCACAGCGGCGATTCCCGACGGCGAGTCCGTGCCGATCACCGAGCGCATCTTTGTGCCGAAGATTCCCTTCGCCACGGCACGATCGAGCAACGCGGCCAGGTCGGGCATCGGCTTCATCGTCTGCACGCCGTCGTGCTCGTCTGCCAACCCCTTGTCGACCTTCAGGAACGGCACCACACGCTTGCGAGTCCAGAGGAACTCGGCCGTCGGCAGACCCTCCACCTCACGGTCCATCGTGCCCTCGAACAGGATGGCACCGAGCACCCGATCGCCGCCGAACGCTCGGCTGGTGATCATCCGCGCCCGCATGGCGTGGATCAGGTCGAACATCTCCGAGTCACCGGAGTACGACGACTCCTCGATGCCGTAGAGCCGCAGTGCCTTGGGCGTGCTGCCGCCGCTCTGGTCGAGGGCTGCGATGAACCCCTGATCGGACCTGAGCCGTTCCAACTGCTCCTGATTCACGTGTCACCTCGCCGTCGGGACGCCGCCACCCGCGGTGGGGTCACCCTGATGGTAGTGCGACGGCCTCCGCCAACCCCAGACACCTCGCCGCCTCCGACAACAACCGATCCACGCTGCGGGCCGACGATGCCTTCACCACCTGACTCGCCACGACTTCGGTGCGGCTCTGAGTGGCACCGCCCGCCCGATAGAAGCGACGACGGACGCTGCCGAGCACCAGCACTTCCTCGCCCGACTTCCAGTGCAGCACGGGCGACGATCGGGGCGGGTCGAACCAGGCGACCGGTGCATTCGACCGACCACCATCGAGGTCGGGCGAGGTGATCTCCAAGGAGACGAGGATCGAACCGCTCTGCAATTCCCGCACACCGGGATCGCTACTGAGCCGGCCCCGGAGAACGACGATGTTCATGGAGATGCTCCCTTCTGCTGCCGCCGACGAGGCGGCAGTTTCTTCGATCGGGGGAAGCCGTCCCGATCGTGGCAGAGGGGTGCGCGAAGGTTGTTCAGCGACCGAGCGAACGCAGTCGCTCGACCGCGTCGGCAAAGTCGGCATCGACCGAT
This sequence comes from Actinomycetota bacterium, assembly GCA_046082485.1. GTDB lineage: Bacteria > Actinomycetota > Acidimicrobiia > Acidimicrobiales > Ilumatobacteraceae > UBA668. The sequence continues at coordinate 1,942 of JBJTXX010000610.1, read as the reverse complement.
GCGACCAGACCGAAGAACCGTCGTGCGGCGATCACGTCACCGCTGCGGTCGTACAGGTCAGCCAGCACGTACCACTGGCGCAGGTGGTACTCCTTGGGCTTCTTCGGCGTGTCCGCACCGCGCTGCATCACCTTGAGCGCACCGGCGAGGTCGCCCTGATCAGCAAGGGCACCGGCTGCGACGATTCGCCCTTCGGCCATCAACGACGGCTCGGGTGACGCCTCGCGCAGTTCCCTCCACAGTGCCTCGACCTCGGTGTAGCGGCGCAGCGCCCGGTAGCAGTCGGCGAGCACGGCATGGTGTTGCACTGTGCCCGACAGACTGCGGGCGAGCTCCAGTTCCGCCACGGCCTTGCGCCACTGCCCGAGGCGATACAGAGCAAGTCCGGCGATTTCGTGACCGAATGCAAGGTCGGGCAGGTCGCGCAGCACCGGCTGCACCATCCGGCGGGCATCGGCGAAGCGGCCGCGATCGAGCGCGTCCGCCGCGGTGGTCAGTCGCTCGCGATAGCGATCCATCCGGGTGGAGGGCGCCGCCTTCGCCAGATCGGTCTCGACCTCCGGAGCGAGATCGGTGCTCACCCGCCGTCCTCGCCCGCTGTCTCCACCGGCTCGCTGTGCCGCCGCTTCCGCCTCGGAGCGGATCGAACCCTCGTCGACCCATTCCTCACGAACCCACGGAGGCGGCGCCGGCCGCTCGACGGCCTCGGGGCGTTCACCCCGACGAGCCCTCACCTCATCGGCACGCTGTTCGGCCGCCGTCCTCGGACGCTCGATCCGACGCGGCGCGACGCGTTCGTCCCGACCGCCACGCGGACCTCCCGGTCGACCCGGCCCTCGCCGGTCGCCCGCGGGGCGCCCCCCTGAGCGTGCGTCCGGACGGGGACCACGGCGGTCATCCGGTCTGGCACCCTCTCCCTCCTCGCCACGAGAAGGCCGACGCCTCCCGTCGAAGGGACGACCACCACCGGAGCGGGGGCCGGAGGGACGTGCACCTGCAGGCCGGGCCCCCGATGGACGGCCTGACCCGCGACCCTCGCCTGCGCCGCCGCGAGCGCCTGCGGAGCGACCACCCGATCGACGATCACCGTCGCTGCGGCCTCCGGGGGCGCCACGCGAGCCCTCACGGTTCGACGATCTGCGCTCCGTCTCCTCGCTCTCGTCCTCACGACGGGGCCGAACCGGCCTCTCCGCGGAGGCCTCTGAACCTGCATCCCGACGGGGTCCACCCGACCTGCCAGCGCCACCTCGAGGCGGCCCACCGGCACGGTCAGGACGGCTCTGGCCGTCGTTCCGCCGGGCTGCGCCGCCACCGCTACGGCCGCCGGAGCCTCCACTTGCTCCGCCGCGTGCACCAGAGGTGCCCCCACGACCTCCCGAACCGGAGCTGCGACCGCCGGCGCCACCGGTGCGACCAGAACCACGCGAGTCACCAGCCGACGACGAGCCGCCAGCGCCACGCCTTCCCCCGGGCCCGCTGGGGCGACCGGGTCGTGACGGCTTCGAGGGGCGGGACGGTGTCGACATAGGTATTCGATCCTACGGTGATCCGGGCCCAAAAATGCCCGACGCCCCCGAAGGGGCGTCGAGTGCGAAATCCGGCGGCGACCTACTCTCCCAGGGGGTCTACCCCCAAGTACCATCGGCGCAGGCAGTCTTAACTTCCGTGTTCGGGATGGGAACGGGTGTGACCCTGCCGCTATAGCCACCGAAATCTGTTGTCAAGGATGGCGCAGCCGTCCGTGTGGACGGGCGCAGCCCTCCGAGTACTCCAGAGCAAGCACGAGCGATGTTCAATCCAAGCCCTCGGCCGATTAGTACCGGTCAGCTGAGTGCGTCACCGCACGTACACTTCCGGCCTATCAACGTGGTGACCTTCCACGGGCCTTACCTGGTTAACCCAGTGGGTGATCTAATCTTGAGACGAGTTTCCCGCTTAGATG
>JBJTXX010000609.1:0-10404 GCA_046082485.1 Actinomycetota bacterium | reverse complement strand
GAACTCCACCGGTTGGAACCTCGCCGAGATCTGGGAGCACAACGCCGACCGTTTCCCTGATGCGCTCGCCCAACAGCAGGGCGACCGGTCGTTCACCTGGGCCGAGTTCAACCGTCGGGCCGACGGCATCGCCGCCGCACTGCTGGCCGCCGGAGCACTGCGGCAGGACAAGGTGGCCCACTACCTCTACAACTGCCCCGAATACCTCGAGAGCATGTTCGGCATGTTCAAGGCCGGCCTCGTGCCGGTGAACACGAACTACCGCTACAGCCACGACGAGTTGGTGTACCTCTGGACGAACGCAGACGCCGTGGCAGTGGTGTTCCACGGTTCGTTCACCGAGCGCTGCGACCAGTTGCGCCACGAACTGCCGGGCATCCGCACGTGGATACATGTCGACGACGGCGGCGACCCCTGCCCGCCGTGGGCCACACCGTACGAGACCGCGGCGGCCAGCGCCTCCGGCCGCACAGTCCCGACGTGGGGCCGCACCCCCGACGACCTCTACATCCTCTACACGGGCGGCACCACCGGAATGCCCAAGGGTGTCATGTGGCGTCAGGACGACATGGTGGGAAGCCTCGACGCCCCGTCGAAGCAGCCGTTTCCCGCAGTGCCCGGGTGGGCGGAGTTCGACCAGCGCATCGCCAAGCCCGGGCCGCGCAACCTGCCGGGGGCGCCCCTGATGCACGGCACGGGCGCGTTCAATGCGATGTGGAACCTGGTGCTCGCCGGTTCCGTGATCACGCTGCCGGGCCGCCACTTCGACCCGATGGAACTGCTCGACACGATCGAGCGCGACCGGGTGAACAGCATCTCGATCGTCGGCGACGCATTCGCCAAGCCGATGCTCCGCGCGCTCGATGCCGAACCGACGCGTTGGGACATCTCGTCGCTGAGGGTCATCATCTCCAGTGGCGTCATCTGGGCCGCCGAGACCAAGACCGGGCTACTGCGACACAACCAGCGGCTGATCATGATCGACAGCCTCGGCAGCAGCGAGGCGATCGGCATGGCGACGAACACCACCACTGCCGACAGCCCGACCAGCACGGCGAAGTTCTCACTGGGACCGAACACCAAGGTGCTCACGGAGGACGGGCGCGAGGTGCAGGCGGGCAGCGGCGAACGCGGCCGCGTGGCGCTGCGGGGCCGCACACCCATCGGCTACTACAAGGACGAGGCCAAGACCGCGGCCACGTTCGTGCTGCACGACGGCGTGCGCTGGAGCATCCCGGGTGACTGGGCCGAGGTCGAGGCGGACGGCACGCTGAAGCTGTACGGCCGCGGCAGCCAGTGCATCAACACCGGCGGCGAGAAGGTGTACCCGGAGGAGGTCGAGGAAGCGCTGAAGTTGCACCCCTCGGTGGCCGACGCCGCGGTGGTGGGTGTGCCCGACGAACGGTTCGGTGAGGCCATCACGGCGCTCGTCGAACTGCACCTCGGTGGCTCGCTCGACGAAGGCGACCTCATCGCCCACGTGAAGGAACGCCTCGCGCACTACAAGGCGCCGAAGCGGTGCCTGCCCATCGACACGATCGGCAGGGCAGCGAACGGCAAGCTCGACTACAAGGCGCTGAAGGCCAACGCGCTCGCGCAGCTGGGAATCGGCTGACCGATGTCGGCCCAGCGCCTCCACGACGCGATCGCCGGGATCATCGATGTCGCGCTCACCGAGAGCCCCGGGGTGCCGGGCATCGTCGTCGCCGTCGACAGCGCCGAGCACGGACGCATCGACGTGGCCCGCGGCACTGCCGACCCCGCCACCGGTCAGCCCCTGCTGCCCGGCCATGCGGTGCGCATTGCCTCGTGCACCAAGACGTTCGTCGCGTCGACGGTGCTGGTGCTGGCCGGCGATGGCCACCTGCACCTGGATCAACCGGTCGGCGAACTGCTCGCACCGCCGGCAGCCGAACTCTGGGCGCGGTTCGAATCGTCCCCCACCGTCAGTGTCCGGCAGTTGCTGCAGCACCGCAGCGGCCTCGTCGATCACAGCATGTTCCCCGAGTTCATCACCTCGACGCGCGACGAATGGACGCCCCTGCGGCAGATCGCCATTGCCGTCGACAAGCCCGCGCTGTTCGCCCCCGACACGGCGTTCTCGTACAGCGACTCGGGCTACGTGGTGCTCGGCCAGATGGTCGAACACCTCACCGGACGGTCGCTCGCCACGGCAGTGCGCGAGGCACTCCACCTCGACCCCTCCGAGTATCCGTCGATCCACTGGGAGGTGATGGAGCCCACGCCGGAGGGTCTGGTGCGCGCCCACCAACTGCACTTCGGCGAAGACACGCACGACTGGAACCCGAGCCTCGACCTGTTCGGCGGAGGCGGCATCGTGGCCACCATGCCCGACCTCGCCCGGTGGTGGACCTCGCTGTTCGCCGGAACGGTGCACCCCCACCTCGAGCAGCAGCTCGCCGACCCACGCCCCACTGCCGGGCCGGATGGCGTGTCGTGGCCCACGCACGACGAATCCGGCCACGGCCTGTTCGTCCGCAAGGTCGACGGGACGGACATCTGGGCCCATGGCGGCTACTGGGGGCTGCAGACGCTGCACATCCCCGCGCTCGACACCTCGGCCGCACTCGTCATCACCCACCGCTCTGCCGAGGCGATCACCCCCGGTGTGCTCGCCGACCGGGTCGTGCGCGCAGTGCAGGCGGCCGCCGGGGCCTGACGTTCGCACGACCGGTTTCACCCCCGTCGTGGACGACCGGTAACTTCACCCGCATGAGCGAACTCGGTTACGACGGCAAGGTGGTCATCATCACGGGCGCAGGCGGCGGCCTCGGCAGGCAGCACGCACTGCTGATGGCCAAGCGCGGTGCACTGCTGGTGATCAACGACCTCGGTGGTGCGGTGGACGGCAGCGGCAGCGACAAGGGCGCTGCCGAGCGGGTCGTCGACGAGATCAAGGCGGCCGGCGGCGAGGCCGTGGCCGACACCAACTCGGTGGCCACACCCGAAGGCGGCAAGGCCACCGGGCAGGCAGCACTCGACGCCTACGGCAAGGTCGACGTGGTGATCAACAACGCCGGCATCCTGCGTGACAAGGCCTTCCACAACATGGAGCCCGAACTGCTGAATCCGGTCATCGACGTGCACCTGCGCGGAGCGTTCCACGTCACCCAGCCCGCCTGGGTGGTCATGCGCGAGCAGGGCTACGGACGTATCGTCAGCACCTCGTCGGCGGCCGGCATCTTCGGCAACTTCGGCCAGACCAACTACGGCGCGGCGAAGATGGGGCTCGTGGGCTTCACCCGCGTCCTCGCCGTCGAGGGCGCGAAGTACAACATCAAGGCCAACGCCATCGCGCCGCTGGCCCTCACCCGCATGACCGAGAACCTGATTGGCGCGCTGGGTGACAAGCTCGACCCGGGTCTGGTGTCGCCGCTGGTGGCCTATCTCGCACACTAGGACTGCCCCGTCAGCGGCCAGGCCTTCAGCGTGGGCGGCGGCCGCGTCGCACACATCTTCATCGGCGAGACGCAGGGCTACCACAAGGCCGACCTCAGCATGGAGGACGTGCGCGACAACTGGGGCACCGTGATGAACCGCGACGGCTACGCCACCCCCAGCAGCATCGCCGAGGAGACGGCGATGTTCCTGCCGTTCTTCAAGTGACCCATCGCCGGACGCTGCCGTGACCACCGTCGAGGAGTTCCAGGCCGGGGCCCGTGACTGGCTGGCCGACAACCGGGGGCACGCCCCCCGCGACTACGGCGCGATCTGCCCGCCCGACCTGGTGGAGCAGGGCCTCGGCTGGCACCGCCGTGTCCACGCCGCCGGATTCGCGGGCATCCACTGGCCCACCGAGTTCGGCGGAAGGGGTCTGACACCCGCCCACAACGCCGCATGGCAGTTCGAGTGCGCCCTCGCCGGCGTGCCGAGCGTGTTCAACATGGTGGGACTGGTGCTCGCTGGCGGCGCCATCCAGAAGTTCGGCACGCCCGAACAACATGCGCAGCACCTGGCGGCCACGCTCGACACCCGGCACGTGTGGTGCCAACTGTTCAGCGAACCCGGCGCGGGCAGCGACCTCGGTGGCCTGTCGACGAAGGCGGAACGCGACGGCGACCGGTACATCATCAACGGCCAGAAGGTGTGGTGCAGCGGCGGGCGCTACAGCAACTGGGGCATCCTCATGGCCCGCACCAACCCCGAGGCCCCCAAGCACGAGGGCATCTCGTTCTTCCTGTTCCCGATGGACCTGCCCGGTGTGGAGGTTCGCCCGCTGAAGCAGATGACCGGCGAGGCGGAGTTCGACGAGGTGTTCTTCACCGATGTCGAGTTGCCGGCCGACCACCTGCTCGGCCCCCTGCACGGTGGTTGGGGCGTGGGCATGGCCGTGCTCACCAGTGAGCGCGGCCACATCGGCACCAGCGTGATCGGGCTCGAGCGGCGACTGGAATCGATGTCGAAACTGGCCGAGGGACGCAACCTGTCGGCCGTCGAGCGGCAACGCCTGACCGAACTGCTGTCGAAGGGCAGCGCCTACAAGGCAATGGCCCAGCGGCAGGGGCCGATCGCGTCGACCGCGGCGAGCCTGATGAAGTTGGGCATCACCGAGATGATGTTCGACACCGCCATGCTGCGCGCCGACCTCTCCGGCGCCGAGGCGATGCTCGACGGCCCGGAGGCATTCGGAGTGCTGGCCGCGCCCGGCGGACGCATCGCAGGCGGAACCAGCCAGGTGCAGCGGAATATCATCGGGGAGCGGCTCTTGGGGATGCCGCGCGAACCGAAGGGATGACGCCATGAGCATGGAGTCCAAGCCCCGGCGCGAAGAGGCCGAGCCGCGCAACACCGCCAAGAGCGGCAGCGGCGGCCCGAGTGCCGGACTGGTTGCAACGGTGCTGTTCGCCATCGTCGTGCTGATCTTCGCGATCGGCAACGGTGACGAGACCCGCATCAACTTCCTGTTCTTCGAGTGGGACACCACGGTGCGCTTCGCGATCCTGATCGCGTTGGTGCTGGGTGTGGCACTCGACCGACTCTTCAACTACGGCATGAGGCGCCGCAAGAAGCGCAAGTTGAAGGAAAAGCTGCAGGAGATCGACTGAAGGTGACGGTGCCCTCCTCGCTCGGCGTGCAGGTGGCCGTGCACGACCTGGGTGGGGCGGGGGCCCCGTTGCTGGTGTCGCACGCCACCGGCTTCCACGGACGCTGCTACGAACCACTCGCCGCGCTGTTGGCGGACCGCTTCCACAGCGTTGCATTCGACTACCGAGGCCATGGCGACACCCCGCGCCCCGACGGCCCCGTGGACTGGCAGCGTTACGGCGACGACTCCGAGGCGATGGCCACATGGTTGGTGCAGCGCACCGGCGCCCCCGTCGATGCCTTCGGGCACTCGATGGGCGGTGCCTGCCTGCTGATGGCGGCACACCGCCGACCCGACCTGTTCCGCCGGCTGGTGGTGTTCGAACCGATCGTGTTCCCGCCCGGGGGCATCCGCCCCGCCGAGGAGGGCGGCGCCGACCCGGAGGCCAACCCGATGGTCATCGGCGCCCGCCGCCGGCGCGCCGTCTTCCCGTCGTTCCGGGCGGCGATCGACAACTACTCGGCCAAGCCACCGCTGAACTGCTTCACGCCCGACTCGTTGCATGCCTACGTGCTGCACGGCTTCCGTCCCGACCCGGCCAGCATGGCCGAGCACGGCCCCGACGCCGTGCGGCTGAAGTGCGAGCCCGAGACCGAGGCCGAGACCTTCGCCACCGGCTCGCTGCACGACGTATGGGACCACCTACCCGACATCCACACCCGCACCATCGTGCTGAGCGGCCGGGTCGAGCCGATGCAACCCTCCTCGATCGCCCGTCTGGTCGCCGAGCGACTGCCCGACTGCCGCTACGCGCAACTCGACGAACTGAACCACTTCGGGCCGATGGCCGCCCCGCAGACCGTCGCCGCGTTGGTGGCGGAGGCCCTCGCCGACTGACGGGCCGGGCTGGCTCGCCCCTGAGGGTCGCCGACCCTGTCACACCGGTTCTCTACGATGGCAGTCATGTACGAGGTGCCGCAGTCGCTCTCGCCCAGCAGGGTCGATGCGTTCCTCAGTTGTCCGATGGCGTTCCGCTTCGCCAGCATCGAGCACCTGCCCGAGCCGCCGAGCGTGCACACCACCAAGGGCTCGCTGGTGCACCGCGTGCTCGAGTTGCTGTTCACCCACCCCAATGGCAACAGGACGATCAGCACCGCGCAGGGCTCGTTCGAGCAGGCCATGCACGAGTACTCGGTGCACCCCGACTACACCCTGCTCGGTCTCGACGAGGCGCAGCAGCAGGCGTTCCGCTCCGATTCATGGGCGCTGGTCGAGGCCTACTTCGACATGGAGGACCCGACGACGGTCCGCGACATCGGGCTGGAGTTGCGGCTCGAGGCCAGGGTCGACACCCTGGCGCTGCGCGGCATCATCGACCGCCTCGAACTCGATGCCGAGGGTCGGTTGGTCGTCACCGACTACAAGACCGGTCGGTCGCCGGGCGCGAAGTACGAACAGAGCCGTCTCGCCGGCGTGCACTTCTACTCGTTCCTCTGCCAGGAGGTGCTGGGCGAGCGCCCAGCGGCCATCCGGCTGATGTACCTGCGCTCGGGCGAGGTGATCACCGCCACCCCCACGGCGCAGACCCTGAAGTTCCTCACCACTCGCACCACCGCGGTGTGGAAGGCCGTCGAGAAGGCCTGCCAGACCGGCGACTTCCGTCCGAAGCAGGGGCCGCTGTGCAACTCGTGCTCGTTCCGCGACTGGTGCCCCGCATTCGGCGGTCGACCGGAACTCGCAGCTGCGGAGGCGCCGCTGCGGATGGCCCCTCACCCCGCGGCATGAGTGTGCTCGAGCACCCGCGGATCGAGGCCTTCGACCGCTGGGCCGACGACCGGATGGAGGGCGTCCGCGGCGCTCGACGACTGGATCGACTGATGGTGGCCGCCAGCGAACTCGGCGATTTCAGCCTCGTCTGGCACATCGCCGGGGCCGTGCGCGGCCTGACCAGCGAGGCACTGGCCGGTCAGGCGCTGGTGTTCTCGGCGCTGATGGGCGTCGAGAGCCTGATCGTGAACCAGGGTCTGAAGCGCATCTTCCGTCGCACGCGGCCGACCGAGTCGGGCGACCCGCGGCTCAAGGTGCGCAGGCCGTCGACCAGCAGCTTCCCCAGTGGACACGCCAGCGCAGCGTTCTTCGCGGCCTGTGTGCTGACGGCATGGGGGCCGGCGTGGACGGCCGCGATCTGGTTGCCGATGGCGCTCGTGGTGGGCACCAGCCGGGCGTACGTTCGCATCCACCATGCCTCCGACGTGGTGGGCGGCGCCGTGGTGGGCGTGGCGCTGGCCATAGTGGCGCTGCCGATCGTGCGCGCCCTCGGCGGCCCCGGCTGAACCGAGCCGCCGGCCGGGCAACCTCGGCCATCCCGGCAGATGACGCCGCCGCACGACACAGGTAGCCTCGCACCCCATGGCCGACCTGCCGCACTTCGATCGCAAGATGAGCGATGCCGAGGGCTTGATGTGGCGCCTCGAGAAGGACCCCCACCTCAGTTCCACGTTCGCCAACGTCACGCTGCTCGACCGGGCGCCCGACTTCGACCGACTGCTGCGTCGCCTCGACCGCGCCGTGCACGTCATCCCTCGACTGCGCCAGCGGGTGCAGCCGGTGCCAGCGAACCTGTCGGCGCCGACATGGGTCGACGACCCGAACTTCGACATCCGCAACCATGTGCGCCATGTCGCCCTGCCCAAGCCGGGCACGCTGCGACAACTGCTCGACCTCGCGTGCCTGCTGACCGCCGACTCGTTCGACCGCACCCGCCCGCTGTGGCAGTTCTGGGTGATCGACGGCCTGCGCGGCGGCAAGAGCGCCCTGCTGCAGAAGATGCACCACACGATCGTCGATGGCGAGGGCGGGGTGCGGTTGTCGTTGCAGTTCCTCGACTTCGAACGCGATGCTGCCGAGCCACCGCCGCTCGACCCGCAGGAGCTGGCCGCTGCGACCGAGGCGCCGTCCGAGCCGCCCCCGACCGACATGCTGCGCGACCTGCTGGCCGGCAGCCTGCGCATGCCGATCGGCCTGATGCGCCAGATCAAGGACCTGCTGTCGGACCCGACGGGAATCCCCGAGGCGGGCTCGGCTGCCGCCGACACCGTGCGCGGCATCATGCAGCAACTCGGCGACACCGAGTCGGCGAAGTCACCGCTGTGGACGGCGCGTTCGCTGCACCGGCGCATGGAGGTGCTGCGCGCCCCGTTCGACCCCACCCGCCAGGCAGCCAAGCGCCTCGGCGGCACGTTGAACACGGCCTTCCTGACGGCTGCAGCGGAGGCAGCCGGGCGCTACCACCGGGAGTTGGGCAGCCCGGTGGAAGGGCTGCGGGCGAGCATGGCCATCAGCACCCGCACCGACGATTCCGGGGCCAACGCGTTCTCACTGGCGCGCATGGTGGTGCCGACCGGCGACATGCCGATCGCCGAGCGCTTCACCGCCATCCAGCAGGCCTCGGAGCAGGCTCGCGGCAGCAGTGCCGGCGGGTCGCTCGATGCCATCGCCACGGTTGCCAGCACACTGCCCACGAGCGTCATCACACGCATCGCGCGCCAGCAGGCCCAGACCGTCGACTTCGCCACCAGCAACGTGCGCGGCGCACCCATCCCGCTCTATCTCGCGGGCGCACAGATCGTGGAGAACTACCCGGTGGGACCCCTGGCCGGCGTGGCGTTCAACCTCACGCTGCTGAGCTACAACCACAGCCTCGACATGGGCGTGAACATCGACAGTGCCGCAGTGACGGAACCGGAACTGCTGCGACGCTGCCTCGAGGGCGCGTTCACCGCACTGCTGCGCGCGTGATCCGGCAGCCCTGATCTGGCAGCCCTGATCTGGCAGCAAGGGGCCGATGTCAGCGGGCGTCGGCTGCCACCGCTGCTGCCGGCGTGGTGAGCAGAGCCCTCACGTCGAGCAGCAAATCGGCGATCTCGCCCGACGACACCAACTCACGGCGCATCATCTGCGACAGCGCCTTGTCGATGATCGTCAGCGCTTCGTTGATGACGGCTTCGTTGGTCTCGGTCACCTGCGTCTCCTCCACAAGTTCGGCTCCGGTTGCCCGGAGTTGTCGCGACCGTATCGTTCGCGACGAGGTTCGTGCGTGCATGGTACCGGCAGGGTGTTCGATCGTTCCGTGGTGTGCCGAACGACCTACGATCGCCCCATGGAACTGCAGGGCAAGCACGCCGTCGTCACCGGAGCCGCGGGGGGAATCGGCGCAGCGCTCGCCACCCGCTTCCACGCCGAGGGCGCGTCGGTGGTGCTCAGCGACCTGCCCAACAGCGAGGTCGCCGCCGTCGCCGAACGCCTCGATGCGCTGCGACCCGGCAGTGCCGTCGCAGTGCCGGCCGACATCGGCACCGAGGAGGGCAACCGCCATCTGGTGCAGACCGCCGAGGACACCTTCGGCCCCATCGACCTGTTCTTCGCCAACGCCGGCGTCGGCATCGGGCGCGACCCCATGAGCCCCGAACAGGAATGGGAGCTCGCCTTCGACGTGAACGTGCACGCCCACCGGTGGGCCGCCCGGTACCTGCTGCCCGGCTGGCTGGCGCGTGGCGAGGGCTACTTCTGCTCGACGGCATCGGCCGCCGGCCTGCTCAGCCAGATCGGCAGCGCCCCGTACAGCCTCACCAAGCATGCCGCCGTCGCATTCGCCGAGTGGATGAGCATCACCTACGGCGACGCCGGCGTGCGCGTCAGCTGCCTGTGCCCGCAGGGCGTGAACACCAACATGCTGCGCTCGGGCGACGACCCCGCCGCCGGCCCCGGCACCGCCGTGGTGCGCAGCGCCGGCAGGGTGCTCGAGCCAGAGGAGGTCGCCGAGGTGGTGGTGCAGACCATCCGCGCCGAGACCTTCCTCGTCCTCCCCCACCCCGAGGTGCTGACCTACCTGCAGCGCAAGACGGGCGACTACGACCGCTGGCTCGCCGGAATGCGCAAGCTGCAGGCCCGCATCACGGAAACGGCGTGATCGACGCCGCCACGCTCGCGAAGCTGGGCCTGCGGGCCGGGGAACCCGTGCGCTTCCGCAAGGCCGACGGCGGCCGCTGGTTCGCAGGGAAGATGTCGGGCGTGGCGGTCGACGGCAGCATCACCGTCTTCGATGCGAACGGGAACGCGCGCAGTCTGCGTCCGGAGCGGGTCGAGGTTCGCCGGCCCGGCAGCCGGGGCCGGATGACGTGGCAATCGGTCAGCGACGTGGCGATCACCTGGGAGCAGCTGCAGCTCTGGTGACGCTGCGGACGCCGGGGCTGGCTACCGTGCTGCTCATGGGTGTGCGCCTCGATCCTTCCGACGAATACATGCACGAGCTGGGCCCCGAGTCCAACTTCAACGAGAGCATGTACATCAACTGCTTC
>JBJTXX010000608.1:0-5782 GCA_046082485.1 Actinomycetota bacterium | reverse complement strand
CCCACCTGGCTCACGCAGCCGCCCACGACCTGACCGACGAGTGCGGGGTCGATGCCACTGCGCTCGACGATGGCCTTCTGAACGGTGGCGAGCACCTCGGCGGGATGGAGGGTGGACAGACCGCCGCCCCGCTTGCCGATGGGCGTGCGGACGGCGTCGACGATGACGATGTTGCTCATGGGCGCAGCCTACGGTGGCGGCCATGTCCGGCTTCAACCCTGCGATGCATCCGTCCGACGACGCCGTCGAGCACCGTTACATCCACGTGATCGGCTCGTCGGTGTTCGTCGACGACCGCCCCGCCGAGTCCGAGTGGTCGGTGCACTTCCTCGGGATGATGGGTGGCGTGGCGTGCTGGGGTGTCGACGTGCCTCACGGCGAGGACCCTTCCTACGGAGCAGCCGCCGACCTCTACTCGTACTTCGGGCGGGCCAGCGAGGTGGAGTGGTTGGTGGCGGGGCGTGCCGTGCAGCTGGTCGACTGGGCGCGCTCGCACCGCTTCTGTGGCCGGTGCGGCACGCCCACCCAGCCCCAGCCGAACGAGCGGGCCATGAAGTGTCCGGCGTGCAGCCTGCTGGCATTCCCGCGGCTGGCGCCCGCCATGATCACGCTGGTCACCCGTGGCGACGAGGCGCTGCTGGCGCGGGGTGTGCAGTTCAGGGCGCCGCTGTACTCCTGCCTCGCCGGTTTCGTGGAACCCGGCGAGTCGCTGGAGGGTGCGGTGGTGCGCGAGGTGCGCGAGGAGGTCGGCGTGGAGGTCGGCAACGTGCGCTACTGGGGCAGCCAGCCGTGGCCGTTCCCGCACAGTCTGATGATCGGCTTCACCGCCGAGTGGCAGTCCGGCGACATCGAGATCGATCCCAGGGAGATCGTCGATGCCCAGTGGTTCCGCCGCGACGCGCTGCCGACCGTGCCGCCGCGCATCAGCATCGCCCGCAAGTTGATCGACGCCTGGCTGGAGGCCGACTGACCGGGACGGACCGGAACGTGGCGGGGTCAGGGGACCATCGAGAGGTGCTGTGCGAAGAAGTCGAGGATGATCTCGGCTCGCTGCACCCGGTGCACGGGTGAACCCGAGCGCGACAACTCGTGGTCCTCCCCGGGGAACCGGTAGAAGGTGACGTCCTTGCCCAGCAGTCGCATCGCGACGAACAGCTCCTCGGCCTGGCTGATCGGGCACCGCAGGTCGTCCTCGCTGTGGATGATGAGGAACGGGCAGGAGATGTTGCGCACGTGACGGATGGGTGAGGTGGACGTGTACACCTCGGGGTCGTCGAGGTGGTTCGGCCCGCACTCGGTGCGGAAGAACGTGGCGAGGTCGCTGGTGTACTCCTCGGTCAGCAGGTTGTTCACCGAGCGCTCGCTGCACACGGCTCGGAAGCGATGGCTGAACCGCCCTGCCAGTTCCGTGGCCATGTAGCCGCCGTAACTGCCGCCCTGCATGCCCACGCGCTCGGCGTCGCAGAAGGGGTAGCGCTGCAGTGCGGTGTCGAGCACGGCCATCACGTCGTCGACATCGAGGCCGCTCCAGCCGGAGCCGGGCGCCGTGTGGTGCTTGGAACCGAGGATGGCCTGCCCCCACCCCTGGTGGCGGCCGGAGCTGCCGCGCGGGTTGCTCATCAGCACCACGAACCCGGCAGCCGCCTGCAGTTGGGCCTCGTCGAAGAAGGTCTCGCCGTACTGGGTGTGCGGGCCGCCGTGCACGTTCAGCACCACCGGGTACCGATGCGCCGGGTCGAAACCGGCGGGACGCATGATCCACGCGTCGATGTGGTCGGTGCCGTCGGCGCAGGGCACCTGGAACCGTTCCCAGCCCTGCACGTCGACCCGGCTGCGGTAGCGGGCCGCGAAGTCGGTGAGGCGCTGCGGGCCTTCGGGGCGCAGCACGAACACGTCGGTCGCCTCGGTGACGGTCGAGGCACAGAACACGATCACGCCCGCGGCCGCGTCCATCGACTTCACCGTCATCGGGCCGCTGGTCAACCACTGCGGCTCCGAGCCGTCGGTGCGCACCCGTGCCACGTGCGTGTGGCCCGCATCCTCCGCGGTGCACAACAGCGTGGTCTCGTCGACCCAGCGCGGCGTGACCGTTCCGGCCGTCGTGTCGAAACTGCGGTCGAGTGCGGCGGTGAGCCAACGGTGCTCGCCCCCGTTGCTGCCGACCACGCCCACGCGGCAGTTCTGCGGGTAGGTGCTCGCGTCGTCGTTGCCGATGAACGCGACCAGCGAGCCGTCGGGGGAGGCCGAGGCGTGGTGGTAGTTGCCGGTCTGCCGCGTGAGTTCCTGCACGCTGCCGTCGAGTCGCACCACGTGGATGTCGTTGGCCAGGTCGAGATCCCAGGTGTCGTGGCGGGCGGCGTCGAGCACCAGGGCCTTCGAGTCGGGCAACCACGCCGGGCCGGAGTGCTGGTGGTCGCCGGGGGTGAGGTTCCGCGGCAGCGACGTCCCGTCGGCGTCGACGACGTACACGTGCGCAGGGCGGTCGTACACCCAGCCCTCGCCGTTGAGGCTGGTGAAGAATCGGTCGATGCGTCGGGGCGCCTGCCAACTGGTGTCGCCGTCCTCGGCGCCCTTCGCCCGGTAGCGCTCGTGCTGGGTGCGGCTGACGAAGGCGATCCAGCGGCCATCTGGGCTGAAGCACGCGTCGGACACCCCGTCGGGCATGGAGGCCACGGTGCGCACCTCGCCGGGGGATGCCACGGGCAGCACGTGCAGCGTGGTCTCGCCCTTCTGCGCGCTGCGCCTCGAGGTGAAGGCGAGTGACCGGCCGTCGGGGCTCCAGGCCGGACTGCCGTCGTGCTCGCCGCCGGTGACGGGCCGGGCGGGCCCGCTGCCGTCGGTGCGCGCCAACCACACCTGCGAGCGGTACCCGTTGGCCGCGATGTCGACCCTGGTGACCACGAATGCGGCGAGCGAACCGTCGGGCGACAACGTCACCGAGGAGGCCTGCACCATGTTGCCGATGATCCGCTCGGCGATCGCCGTCGAGGTTTCCGTCATGCTCGATGACGGTAGCCGTTGGGTTGCCGCATAGTTTCCCCCGCATGCAACTCGGACGTCTCGGACTGTGGACCTTCCAACTCGACCTGCAACCCATGGCGCGTGCCCGCGAAGCGGTCGCCGAACTCGAGGATCTCGGCTACGGGTGCATCTGGGTGCCCGAGGCCGTGGGCCGCGAACCCTTCGCGAACGCGTCGCTGCTGCTGTCGGGCGGCACCCGCATCGCCGTCGCCACGGGCATCGCCAGCATCCACGCCCGTACGGCGATGACCATGCAGGCCGGCTGGAAGACCATCAGCGAGGCCTTCCCCGACCGCTTCCTGCTGGGCCTCGGCGTCAGCCACCAACCGATGGTCGAGGGCGTGCACGGCCACGCCTACGACAAGCCCTACAGCACCATGGTGTCGTACCTCGACGCCATGGACCGCGGCATGTACTTCGCCACGGCACCGTCCGCCCCGCCGCAGCGGGCTCTGGCCGCGCTCGGCCCGAAGATGCTGCGCCTGTCGGCCGAACGTGGCGTGGGTGCACACCCGTACTTCGTGCCGGTCGAGCACACCGCCATGGCGCGTGAAGTGCTGGGGGCCGGCCCGTTGCTGGCGCCCGAGCAGGCCGTGGTGTTCGAGACCGACCCGTCGAAGGCGCGTGACATCGCCCGGCGTCACATGGCCACCTACCTGCGCCTGCCGAACTACACGAACAACCTGAAGCGGGTGGGCTGGACCGACGCCGACATCGAGGGCGCCACCGATGCGCTGGTCGATGCCATCGTCGCGTGGGGCGACCTCGACCGCATCGCCGCACGCGTGAAGGCCCACCTCGATGCCGGCGCCGACCACGTGGGTGTGCAGGTGCTGCCCGCCGACCCGTCGGCTCTGCCGATGGCGGAGTGGCGCGAACTGGCCACCCTCATCGGCTCCCTGTAGTCCTGTCCCGTCCGGGCGCTTAGCCTGCGGGGGATGGACGCCACCGACTTCCTCGCCATCTTCGACTCCGAGCACGAGGCCCTTGTGGCGGCGTGCGAGCAGGCGGGCCATCAGGCGGTGGTGCCCGGTTGCCCGGGGTGGACGGTGGCCGACCTCGAGTACCACATGTACGAGGTGCAGTACCTCTGGAACCGGGTGACCTCCGAGCGCCGAGGCGGCTTCGACGGGCTCAGCATGCCGGTGCGCCCGGCCGATGCGGCGTTGCCCGGCCTGCTGCGCGGCGAGCACGCCGGCTACTCGGCGATGCTGCGGGCATTCCCCGCCGACACGCCGATCTGGACGTGGACGGGCGAACGCGACTTCACGTGGCTCGCTCGCCGCATGGCCCAGGAGGCCGCGGTGCACCGAGTCGACGCGCAGCAGGCCGCCGGGAACGTGTCTCCCATCGACGCCGCACTGGCCAGCGACGGCATCGACGAGTTCCTCGAGTTCTTCCTCAACACCCGCAGCGCAGCAGTGCAGGGCTCCGTGCACATCCACTGCACCGACGTGGCGGGCGAGTGGACCATCCGCGAGCGCAGCGACGGGTTCGACATCACCCGCGAGCACGCGAAGGGTGATTGCGCCATCCGTGGCAATGCGCACGACATCCTCCTGGCGCTCTGGCGTCGGGCGCCGCTGTCGGCGTGCGACGTGGTCGGTGACGCCGCGGTGGCCGAGCGTTTCGTCGCTGCCTCCGCGCTCGACTGAGCCCGGAGGCGTCTACTCGGCGGTACCGACCGGGCTTCCGTCGATGATCTGGTCGAGGTACTCGCTGAGGCCGTAGCCGACCTTGCCCTCGTACGGTCCCGAATCGACGGTCCAGCGGGTCATGCCCTCGCTGATACGGGTCATCAGCCAGTTGCCGTCCGGGTCCTGGCGACGGTTGCGCAGCGGGATGAGATCGATCACCTCGCCACGGAAGCGCCACTTGCGCTCGCTGCGCGAGGAACGCATCAGGCCCTCGATGCCCTGGTGGTACTGATCGTCACCGCGGGTCTCGGTGCTGATCTCGACGTGGTCGCAGTAGTGCATCTGCCCGTTCTCCCACACGAACCCACCGCGGGTGCCGGGGCCGTCCTTCTTCGCCACGCGACTGGCCATGAAGCCGAAGCCCTCGTCGACGTTGGCGGTCAGCCAGCGGTAGTACCACGGCGCCTGCCAGTAGCGCGGACCCCACGAGTGGTCGCGCAGGCCATGGCCGCGGACCTCCCATTCGCGGTCGCCCACGCGGATGGTGCCTTGTGCCTGCACCAGTTGCTCGTAGTGCCCCTTGGCGAACTCCTCACCCGGGGTCTCGTGCGGGGTGTCGGGTTCGCCGCCGAACATGCTGGGCCGCCCCTGACCGGTGAACGTGATGTGCACCTCGGCCTCGGCGTACGGGTTGTTCGTGAACGCCGTCTTCGGATCGGCCATCTGCTCCGGTTCGTCGAGCAACACCACCTTGCCCGTGTAGTCGATGCGCAGTTCCTCGAAGGGGGTGACCATCGTCCAGGTCAGGCCCCCGGCATCGAGCGCGTCGTTGCTCGTGATGTTCGGCCGCTTGTACATGAATGCCACGCTGCGGCGGTCGGCGCCGTCGGCCGGCGGGAGGTACAGGCACACCGTCATCTCGGCATAGCCCTCATTGGCACGGTTGCCCATGCGGAACCAGCCGCCGACCTGCTGGTCGGGGTCGAAGCAGTTGATGTACATGCTCTCGTTGAAGTTCTTCTCCGGCCCGAGTGGGTGCATGTATTCGTCGGATGGATCGAGTCTGACTGCCATGGTCGAGACGGTAGTCGGTCAGAAGAGCGAGAGTTGCTCCCAGGTCACCG
>JBJTXX010000607.1:0-27949 GCA_046082485.1 Actinomycetota bacterium | reverse complement strand
TCCACATCGTGTCGCCGCCGTGTGGGGGAACCTCCAGCGACCACAGGAGGGTGAAGGCCGGCGGTTCGGGCTGGAAGCTCCAGTCGCTGTGCCATTGCCCGCCGAAGTTGATGCCACCCTCGTCGGCCTCGCGGACCACCCGCACCACGCCGGGGTGGCCGTCGATCGACTCGAGGAATGGCGTGGTGCCGTGCCCGCCCAACTGTTCCGTGAGGCGTTCGAGGTGCGCGGTGGCGTACGGCTGGTCGCGTAGGAAGACCACCTTGTGTTCCAGCACTGCGTGCCGCAGGGCCTGCACCTCGCCGTCCGTGAGGGTTCGTGTGAGGTCGAGGCCGGTGACCTCGGCACCGAGGGCGCCGGCGATTCGGTCGATGCGCAGAGCGGTCATGACGTCAACTCCTCGGTGAATCGTTGCTCTTCACGGGCGTGCATGGCCGCGTTCACACGCTGGCGCTCCAGCACCTGGTCGAGGGTCTTGGCCGCCTGCGGGATGGGGTGCTCGGCGAAGAATGCCTGCACGTCGGCGGCGACGTCGGGCCGCGTCAGCAGCCGCACCCGGTCGATCATGCGCACGATCGAACTGCCGGGGAAGCGGTCGTTGGCCTCCTGCCACCTCGACCGCACGAACCGCCATGCCTGCTCGCCCTGCCAGCGGTTCCCGATGCAGTTGCGCAACAGGAACGGGGCGTCCTGTGTGCGCACCTCCGGCGAGAACGCGAACTCCAGCGTTCGGGCCATCTGTTCGGCGGTGGGGAACTCGGCGAGCGCGAAGAGGAACCGTTCCTTCTCCTGCGGGGTGGTCGCGGAACGGTATGCATCGATGTACCGCTGCTGGTCGGCGTCGTCGCCGATGGCAGCCACCACCATCGTGGCCGCCGCCGCGAGCTCCGCCGGTGCCGCCTCGTCATCGAGCAGGGCACGACACCTCGCCTGGGAGTCCGCGTCGCCGCCGAGTACGGCGTGCAGGCTGACCAGCAGGCCGCGCAGACTCGACACGAGATCCGGTTCGTCGGCTGCGGGTTCCCACCCGAGTTCGGCCAGCACCGGGCCCACGAGGGCCCCCACACGATGGCGGAAGGCAGCGAGCGCTGCACCCTCGACCAACCGACTTGCCCCCCGCAGCCCGACGGCGATCGCCTGCCAGACGGCGTAGTCGCGTTCGCGGCCGAAGCCCTCCACGAACTCGAGGAATGCCGCGGCGGTGAGGCGCCCGGCGACCACCTCGTTCCATGCGTCGTCGACCAGGTTGTAGCGATCGATGATGCTGAGTGTCGACAGCTCGTCGCCGGCCAGACGACCGCGGAGCACGTGGTCGTAGGCGACGCGCATGAACCCGTGGCCTCCGGCGTTCACCACCACCCGACTGTCGGGCGACGGCAGCGGCACCCGCACCTCGAATCCGCTGAGCAGCACCTTCGAAACCGTGCCGTCGATGCGCAGGTGCACGGGCACCACGAACAGCGTGGGGTCGTCGGTGTCGCCGAACGCGAATCGCTGTTGCTGCAGCAACAACTCGCCGCCGTCGAGCCGGGCCGACACGAGCGGGTAACCCGGCTGCCAGATCCAGCTGTCCATCAGCGCGCGCACCGGGGTGTGCGGGTTGGATGCCTCGATGGCGTCCCACAGGTCGCCGGTCTCGGTGTTGCCGTACTCGTGAGTGGAGAGGTAGTGGCTCACGCCGCGGCGGAAGCCCTCCTCGCCGAGGTACTGCTCGAGCATTCGCAGCAGCGAACCACCCTTCTGGTAGGTGAGCACGTCGAACATCCCGTCGCAGTCGGCGGGTGCCTCGACGGCGTACTCCACGCTGCGCGTGCTGGCGAGCGAATCCACCTCGAACGCCGCGCTGCGTTCGAGGCTGAAGGTCGTCCAGCGCAGCCAGTCGGGACGGTACGCCTCGCACGCGGCGATCTCCATGAACGTGGCGAATGCCTCGTTCAGCCAGATGCCGTTCCACCACTTCATCGTCACGAGGTCACCGAACCACATGTGCGCGAGTTCGTGCGCCACCACGTCTGCCACCAGTTGCTGCTCGTGCTGGGTGGACGTCTGGGGGTCGACGAGCAGCAGGTGCTCGCGGAACGTGATGCACCCGAGGTTCTCCATCGCGCCGGCGGCGAAGTCGGGGAGGGCGAGCATGTCGCACTTCTCGGTGGGGTAGGGGATGCCGTAGTAGCGCTGGAACCACTGCAGGCAGAAGGCGCCCACGTCGAGACCGAAGTCGGTGAGGTGGCCGTTGCCCGGCACGTGCAGGATCCGCAACGGGATGCTGCCGCCGCCCACCCGAGGCACGTCGACCGTGCGCGACGCCTCGAGGGGGCCCACCACGATCGCCACGAGATAGGTGCTCATCGGCATCGTCTCGGCGAACCGCACGGCCACCTTGCCGTTGTCGTGTTCGGTGCGCTCGACCTCCGCACCGTTGCTGATGGCGGCGAGATGGGGCTCGACGACGAGCGTGATGTCGAACACGGCCTTGAAGTCGGGCTCGTCGAAGCAGGGGAACGCCCGGCGGCAGTCGGTGGACTGCATCTGGCTGGTGGCGATGACGTGCTCGATGCCATCCGGGTCGCGGAACGTGCTGCGGTACCAGCCGCGCAGCTTGTCGTTCAGCACGCCGGCGAACGTGATCTCGATGGTGGTCGGCTCTTGGTCGACAGCAGCGTCGATGATCAACCGCTCGGTGTCGTCGTCGAGACGGAAGGTGGCGTCGTGCCCGTGCACGGCGACGCGCTCGATCGACAACTCGGCTGCATTCATCACCACTCGTTCGGCGCCCTCTGCCGCCACTGCGTCGATGATGAGGTGGCCCGTGAAGGTTGCGGCAGCGAGGTCCGGTTCGAGGGCGATGGTGTACCGGTGCGGCACGACGGTGCGCGGCAGGCGGTACGGGTTCTCGGTGGGCGACGTCACGCGGTCATGGTAACCGTGGCAGGGAAAGGCGCCGGATGCGGCCGAGCGAGTAGCGTTCCGTCTCGTGTCAGTGGCCCCCCAGTTCGACGTGGTCGGCATCGGCAATGCCCTCGTCGACGTGATCTCGCATGCTGATGACGGTTTCATCGGTGTGCACGAGCTGGTGAAGGGCTCGATGACCCTGGTCGACACCGACCGTGCGCTGTACCTCTACCGGGCCCTCGGCACGGCCGTGGAGATGAGCGGTGGTTCGGCTGCCAACACCATGTGCGGTGTTGCGTCGCTCGGCGGGCGTGCTGCGTACCTCGGCAAGGTCAGCGACGACGAGTTGGGTCAGGTGTTCGGCCACGACCTGCGCGCCGTCGGCGTGCAGTTCCGCCCCGGCGCGCCCGAGGCCGACACGCCGACCGGCCGGTGCATCATCGTCGTGACGCCCGACGCACAACGCACCATGAACACCTACCTCGGCGTGTCGAGTCTGTTGCAGCCCGGCGACATCCACGAACAGACCGTGGCGATGGGGCAGGTGCTGTACATGGAGGGTTACCTCTACGACCGCCCGGCCGCCAAGGAGACATTCCGTCATGCGGCGTCCGTCGCACACGCGAACGGCCGTGCTGTGTCGCTGACCCTCAGCGATTCGTTCTGCGTCGACCGGCACCGCGACGACTTCCGCGGTCTGGTGAGCGACGAGGTCGACATCCTGTTCGGCAACGAGGACGAACTGATGTCGCTGTACCAGGTGGAGTCGTTCGACGAGGCCGTGGCAAGGGTGCGGGCCGACTGCCAGATGGCGGTGATCACGCTGGGGCCGAACGGAAGCGTCGTGGTGACCAAGGACGAGTTGGTTCGTTGCCCGGCCGAGCCTGTCGACCAGGTGCTCGACACCACCGGCGCCGGTGACCTGTACGCCGCCGGATTCCTGTACGGCTACACGCGGGGGATGGGGCTCGATCGATGCGCCCACATCGGCTCGATCGCGGCTGCCGAGGTGATCTCGCACGTGGGTCCCCGCCCCCTCGTCGAGTTGAAGACCCTGTTGCCCTGACCGCCGTCGAGGGAGACCGAACATGACCGACCCCCGAAGCGCAGCACTCCGCTGGCTGGCCGCCGAGCCCGACGCCGACATGCGCGAGGAACTGCAGGCGTTGCTCGATGGTCCGGAGCAGGAACTGGCCGATCGGTTGACCGGACGCGTGCAGTTCGGCACTGCCGGTCTGCGTGCCGCGGTGGGTGCAGGGCCCCAGCGGATGAACCGGCTCGTGGTGCGTCAGGCTGCGGCGGGGCTGGTCGATCACCTGCTCGCCACGGTGCCCGATGCTGCGCGGCGAGGCGTCATCATCGGCTACGACGCCCGCCGGAAGAGCGACTCGTTCGCGCTCGACACCGCAAGGGTGTGCGCAGCCCGCGGTGTGCGGGCGATGCTGTTCCCGCACGTCGTCCCGACGCCGGTGCTGGCGTGGAACATCACCGAGGTCGGTGCGGCGGCGGGTGTGATGGTGACGGCCTCGCACAACCCGCCGGCCGACAACGGTTACAAGGTGTACCTCGGTGAGGGTGCGCAGATCGTGCCGCCTGCCGACACCGACATCTCCGCTGCGATCGACCTCGTCGACCCGTGCGAGGTGCCCTTGGCGCCCGACGACGATCCCCTCATCGAACGACTCGGTCGTGATCGCGTCGAGGCCTATCTCGCGTTCGTGCCCACCGTGCGCCTGTGCCCGCAGGTGCCCGGTGTGGGCGTGGCGTACACGGCGATGCACGGTGTCGGCGGGTCCACGCTGCTGGAGGCGTTCCACGTGGCCGGGTTGCCGGCCCCGGCCGTGGTGCCCGAGCAGCAGGAACCCGACGGTCGTTTCCCGACGGTGTCGTTCCCGAACCCCGAGGAACCGGGGGCGATGGACCTGCTGATGGCGCGGGCCGCCGCCGCGGGGGCCGCGGTGGCGATCGCGAACGATCCCGATGCCGATCGCCTCGGCGTGGCCATCCCCCAGCCGGGCGGGGGTTGGCGTCGCCTCGGCGGTGACGAGATCGGATGGCTGCTCGCCGACCACGTGCTGCGCCACACCACCGGGGCCGACCGACTCGTGGTGACCACCCTGGTGTCGTCATCGTTGCTCGGCCGAATGGCCGAGGCCCACGGCGTGACGTGCCTCGAGACCTTCACCGGATTCAAGTGGATCGGCCACACCGTGCTCGCCAACCCGGGCAAGCGTTTCGTGTTCGGGTACGAGCAGGCGTTGGGATACCTGGTCTGTGGCCGGCCCCTCGACAAGGACGGCATCACCGCCGCGGTGATGATGGCGGAGGTTGCGGCCGTGGCGGCCGCCGAGGGACTGACCGTGCAGGACCGCCTCGATCGGATCGTGGCGCTGTACGGGCGGCACGTCATGGCCGAGCAGTCGTTGCGGATGCCACCCGCCGAGGGTTCCGCCGCCGTGGCGGCGCTGCGGGCAGCGCCTCCGGCCGAGGTGGGTGGGCGAGCCGTCACCTCGGTGGAGTGGTTCCCCGAGGCAGGGCTGTTGCGTCTGCAACTGGGTGACGCCGTGCGCCTGCAGGTGCGGCCGAGTGGCACCGAGCCGAAGGTGAAGCTCTATGCGGAGGGCATCGGAGAGGACCCGTCCCCCTACCTCCTCGCCCTCACCCCCCTCCTGTCCCCCCGAACTTGAGTTCCTCGGGACAAGCCGGCGCGAACTCGGGTTCCGTGGCACGCATGCGTTCACGATGGAACGATGGGTGAGCGCAGAGTGGTTACCATGTTGCTCAGCGTCGATTTGGGGGGACAGCGTGCGTCGGTTGTCGAGGAAGTTCGTGGTGGCTGCGGTGGTGTCGATTGCCGCTGGACCTGCGGTGCAGGTGCTGCCGTCCGTCGTGCAGGCCGACGGCCCGGGCGTGGGCAGCCCGTGGATCGTCAGCGTGGGCGACTCGTACATCTCCGGCGAGGGGGGTCGCTGGGCGGGCAACAGCAACAGCAGTTCCGCCAGCGTCGATGCCGGGGGCGCAGCTGCGTACTTCGACAACGCCACTCGCACCGCTGAGGTGATCAACCGCTGTCACCGCAGCACGGCGGCCGAGATTCACATCGGTGGTGGCGTGAACAGCCTGAACCTCGCGTGTTCCGGGGCGAAGACCAGCACCTTCACGAGCAGCGATGGGTATTTCAAGCCGGGCCTCGACTTCTACAACGTTGGCGGCAACAAGGGGCAGGCGCTGATGCTGCAGGAGTTCGCGGCAACGCACAACGTGCGCATGGTGCAGTTGAGCATCGGCGGCAACAACTTCAACTTCGCCGACATCGTGCAGACCTGCGTCACGAACTTCCTCACCTCGCTGTCGCTGTTCCCCAACTACTGCAACGACGATGCCTCGGTGACCGCGAACTTCACGACCACCAACGTCACGAACCAGACCACTGCGATTCGCAACGCGATCAACAACATCAAGTCCGCCATGGCGAACGCCGGGTACACCACGGCGCAGTACCGCATCGTGGTGCAGACGTACCCGTCGCCGGTGCCGAACGGGACGGGCTTCCGGTACTCGCAGTCCGGCTACACCCGGCAGAGCACCGGCGGTTGCGGCTTCTGGAACAACGATGCGAACTGGGCCAACGCCACGGCACTGGTGAAGATCAATCAGGCGGTCACCAACGCCGCCGCCGGCGCCAACACTTCCGGCAACGTCGTGGTGATGAACCTCGCGTCTGCCTTCAACGGCCGACGCCTGTGCGAGACGGGTGTGAACCTGATGGAGAACACCGGTCTGGCGAACTGGACCTCGACGAATGCCGCGAACGTCACGGAGTGGATCGCCCAGATCCGAACGCTCAGCACCGTGTTCGGCCCCTACTACGTGCAGGAGAGTCTGCATCCCAACTGGTGGGGGGAGAAGGCCATCCGGAACTGCGTCCGTCAGGCATGGAACGGTGGCACTGTGCGGGGTGGCACGTGCACCAGGGGAACCGGGCTGAACGCCAACGGTGAACCGAACATGACGCTCGTCTGAACGGCGGTCCCGAGGAACTCAAGTTCGCGCGAGTCCGTCCCGAGGAACTCGAGTTCGCGGGAGGGGGTCAGGCCGGGGAGCCGAACTGGCGGTCGCCGGCGTCGCCCAGGCCGGGCACGATGAATGCCCGCTCGTTGAGGCGCTCGTCGAGCGAGGCGGTGTACACGGCGATGTCGAGCCCCGTGCCTCGCAGCAACTCGATGCCCTCGGGGGCTGCGAGCACGCACACCACGATGATGGTGCCATCGCAACCGCGCTCGACCAACAGCTCGCACGTGTGTGCCAGCGAGCCGCCAGTGGCGAGCATCGGGTCGAGCACGATCACCTGCCGACCGGAGAGACTCTCGGGCAGCTTGTTCACGTAGGGCTTGGGCATGTGCGTGTTCTCGTCGCGCGCGACACCGATGAAGCCGACATCGGCATTCGGCAGCAACTCCTGTGCGGCGTGCAGGAAACCGAGGCCGGCGCGCAGCACCGGCACCACCACGGGCTGACTGCTCAACTGGCGTCCGAGCGTCTCGGTCAACGGTGTCTGCACGGTGACGTCGTGCGTGGGAAGGCCCTTCGTGGCCTCCGCGATCAGCAACGTGCCGATGCGTTCGAGTTCCTGTCGGAACAGGGCGTTCGGGGTGGAGACATCGCGGACCCGGGTGAGCGAATCGGCGATGAGCGGGTGGTCGACGACATGGACGGCAACGGGCATGTCGCGAGTGTGCCAGATCGGCCGCGCCGCGGCCTCAGGCCCCGGATGCTGCGGGGGACGTGCCGCCCGCCGCCGCGGCGCGGGCCGCTGCGTACCCGGGCTTGATGACCCGGTTGATGATGTCGAGCCGCTCGGGGAACGGGGCGAACGCGCTCTTCATCGAGTTGATGGTGACCCATTCGAGATCGTCGAGTCCCCAGCCGAAGGCGTCGACGACCTGCCGCATCTCGCGGCTCATCGAGGTGTCGCTCATCAGCCGGTTGTCGGTGTTCAGCGTGACCCGGAAGCGCAGTCGGCGGAGCATGCCGATGGGGTGTTCGGCGATGCTCGCGCACACGCCGGTTCCCACGTTGCTGGTGGGGCACAACTCGAGGGGGATGCGTCGGTCCCGCACGTAGGCCGCCAACCGGCCGAGTTGCTCGTCGCCCTCGGGCCCGGTGATGTCGTCGACGATGCGCACGCCGTGACCGAGCCGTTCCGCCCCGCAGAACTGCACGGCCTCCCAGATGCTCGGCAGGCCGAAGGCCTCACCCGCGTGGATGGTGGCGTGGAAGTTCTCGTGCTGCACGTACTGGAACGCGTCGAGGTGACGGGTGGGCGGGTAGCCGGCCTCGGCGCCCGCGATGTCGAAGCCCACGCAGCCCCGATCCCGCCAGCGAACCGCCAACTCGGCGATCTCCAGACTGCGTGCGGCCGTGCGCATGGCCGAGCAGATGACGTACACCTTCAGGCCGGTGCCACGGCTGCCGCTGGCGAAGCCGTCGACCATTGCCTGCATCACCTCGTCGAGCGTCAGACCCTGCTCGGTGCACAGTTCGGGCGCCATGCGAACCTCGGCGTAGACCACGCCATCGGCAGCGAGGTCGACGGCGCACTCATGGGCGACACGCTCGATGGCGTCGGGGTGCTGCATCACCCCCAACGTGTGGGCGAACGTCTCGAGGTACAGCACCAGGTCGTTGCGCTTGGCGCCGCGGTTGAACCATGCGGCGAGCTCGGCGGTGTCGTGCGTGGGCAGGGACCGGTAGCCGTGCTCGCGGGCCAGTTCGATCACGGTGGCAGGCCGCAGCCCACCGTCGAGATGGTCGTGCAGCAGCACCTTGGGCAGGGCGACGATGTCCATGGTGGCCCCAGCGTAGGGGTGGGCGGCGGTAGGCGCGTCGCCGCCCTGCCCGTACCCTGTCGGGCATGGACGCGCCCGAACTCACCGTGCTCGGCAACACCGTGCGGCACCCGATCGAGCACGTCGAGGTGTTCCCGGCGCCGGCGCACCTCACCCGCGTGCGGTTCGAGAACGACGAGTTGAACTCGATGTGCCCGGTGACCGAGCAGCCCGACCTGTCGAACGTGGTCATCGAGTACGAGCCCGATCAGTGGTGCGTGGAGAGCAAGAGCCTGAAGCTGTTCCTCTGGGGCTTCCGCGACCGGGCCATCTTCGCCGAGGCATTGGCGGTCGAGATCGCCGACGAGGTGATGCACACCGCGAAGCCCAGATCGGTGAGGGTGACCCTGACCCAGCGACCGCGTGGCGGCATCGAGGTGCAGGCAGTCGTCGAGCTGCCCTGATCGCGGGCGGCAACGCCCGCCGTGCCTACAGGGCCAGCAGGCGTCGGGCGTTGAGGTGGTAGAAGGCGCTGCGACCCGCGGCGTCCACGCCTGTCATGCTGGCCTCGAACCGTCGTATGGGGTCGTCGGTTCCTTCGTGGTGCGGGTAGTCGGACGAGAACGCCACCATCTCCGGGCCCGCCTGCTCGATGACCCAACCGACGTCCTCCCCGGCGAACGGGCTCACCACGACCTGGCGGCGCAGGTAGTCCGACGGTCGCATGCGGAGGTGCGACAGATCCTGGATGTTGCGGAACGAACGATGGCCGGTGTCGATGAAGTGCAGGAACGACGGCAGCCATGTTGCGCCCAGTTCCGTGATGCCGATGCGCAGGCCCGGGAACCGCTCGAGCACGCCGTCGTAGACCATGGAGGCGAGGAACAGCTCGGCCGGGTAGCCGATGGCCATGAACGACAGAGGGTCACCGGGAGCATCCGAGCGCACGTGTGCCATGTCGCGCCCGTTGTCGAAGAACGCCTTCGGCACCGGTCGGTAGTTCTGGTCGGCACCCACGTGCAGGAAGACCGCGAGATCGGCCTCGACGATCGCGGACCACACGTTGTCGAATGCCGGATGGGTGAACCCGTGCTGGTGCGGTGACGGGATCGAGTCGACGAGCAGGCCACCGGCCCCGTCGCTCGCTGCCTGCGCGACCAACCCGATCGCCACCTCAGGGCCGAACTCGAACGGCACGTAGGCGGTGGCCATCAGGCGCGGGTCGCCGCAGAACTCGGCGAGCCCGCGGTTCATCGCCTTCGCTGCCTCGAGGCGGGCGGAGTGAGGAGTGCTGGCCACCTGTGTGAAGGAGCCCGTCGGGAACACCAGTTGTCGCTCGAACCCCAATCGGTCGAGTGCCGCAGTGCGTTCCACGGTGTCCCAGCCGCCGAGTGACATCCACCCCTTGCGCGGCATCGTCATGTACTCGGCCTCGGTCAGCGACCGTTCCCCCGGATCGGTGGAGCGCCGGGTGTGCGCCCGCTCTGCCGCATCGAGCAACTGAGCGAAGCCCGCATCGTCTGCGCCGAGTTCGGGGATCGCGTCACGCGCCGCCTCGGCGGCATGTGCACGCAGCCAGCCGACGGGCTCCATGATGTGCGCGTCGATGTCGATGATCGTGCGCTCGCCCGCATACGACGTCGCGGTGGTCGGCGACGGGTTCGTCATCGCTAGTGCGCGGTTCCGGGTTGGTACGGCAGGCCGGCGTGTGCAGGCGGCCGCAACTGCTGCCGTGCGCCGGCGAGCACGATCACGGTCAGGACGTACGGCGTGGCTGTCACCAGGTTCTGCGGCACCTTGTCGACCTGGCTGTAGGTGAATACCGCCAACGCCGCTGCGAGCAGGCTGATGCCCATCGCCAGCAGGCGGCCGTCCATCGCGAACCGTGCGGCGAGTGCCACCAGCACCACGGCACCCACCACGAACAGCGCCATCACGGCGTCGTCGCTGCGCAGGCTGAGTGCGCTCGGGAAGCCGAACAGCAGGGCCCCGCGTGCCACACCGAAGGGCATCCAGTTGCCGAAGATGGTGGTGGCGAGACCGATGAAGCCACGACCGCCGGTCTGGCCCTGCCGGTACGTGTTCGTGAGCACACACGACAGGAAGGCGCCGCCGAACGCCGCCAACGACCCGCTGATGGCCAATGCCTGGTAGCGCAGGCGGTTGATGTTCACGCCCAGGCTCTCGCCCGCCTGCGGCGACTCGCCCGAGGAACGCACCCGCAGACCGAAACGCGTGCGCCACAGCACCCACGCCGTGAGCGGCACCAGCGCCAGGGCGAGCAGTGTGGGCAGGTAGATGTCGCTGACCAGACCCTTGGCCATTCCGGCGAGGTCGGGCAGCAGCGGCACCTTGTGCTTGCCCTCGATCCACCCGAGCAGGTCGGGCGACCGCCAGCTGCCGATTCGGCCACCGGCGAGGAACGGCATGTCGAACGAGCCGAAGCCCTTCTTGCCGGGGGGCGACTGGCTCTCGCCGCCACCCTGCTGGCCCTTGAACGCGATGATCGACAGGTATTCGGTGCTGCCCGCCGCCAGGATGTTGATGGCGATACCCGACACCACGTGATCCACGTTGAAGCGGACGGTGGCGACAGCGTGCAGCAGACCGACGAGAGCGCCACCGGCGAGTGCCACCACGATTCCCGCCCAAGAGCCCCAGTGCCAGCCGGCCCAACCGCCAAGCCAACTGCCGACGATCATCATTCCCTCGATGCCGATGTTCACCACTCCGGCACGTTCCGCCCAGAGCCCGGCGAGCCCCGCCAGCAGGATGGGTGTGGAGACACGGATCGTCGCGGACATCGTGCCCGAACTGGTGAGGTCGTCGGCTCCGGTGAACACCCGCACCAGCGACACCACCAGCAGCGCGGCGAGCGAGAGGAACAGGTACTTGCGCGGGCCACTGAGCCAGGCCGGCAGTTTCATGCTGCCACCCCCGCCAGCTGCTCGAGCTCGGCGGCTGCCTTGCGTTGGATGCGTTGTTCGTCGTAGCGCTTGACGGCGCCGTTGATGACCACCACCGCCAGCACGATGATGCCCTGCATGATCGTGACGATCTCCTTCGGGATGTCCTCGAGCTGCAGTTGCCCGGAGGCCGCGCTGAGGAAGCCGAAGAGCAGGCCGGAGAAGAAGATGCCCACGGGGTGGTTGCGGCCGAGCAACGCCACGGCGATGCCGTTGAAACCCTGCTGTTCGGCCAAGCCGTTCTGGTAGGCGTGCACGTCACCCATCAGCGACCGCATTCCCACGAGGCCGGCGAGTGCACCGGAGATGAGCATCGAGATCGCCACCATCCGCTTCGGGCTGACGCCCGTTGCGCGGGCGGCGCCGGCGTTGCCGCCCGACGCGCGCAGGCGGAAGCCGAACTTGGTCTTCCACACGAGCACGTAGAAGAACACCAGCACGAGCAGCGCCACCACGAGCATCCCGTTCAGGCGACGGTCGACGAAGTCGGGCATCCATGCGCTGCGGGGCAGGTCCTTCGTCTTCACGAGCAGGCTCTCGGTCTCGCTCTCGACACGGAAGAACTCGTCGAAGGCCCACGCCACCACGGCGAGGGCGATGAAGTTGAGCATGATCGTGCTGATCACCTCGTTGACGTTGCGGCGCACCTTCAGCCACGCAGCGATGCCCGACCATGCGGCACCTGCCGCCATTGCCACGATCAGGCAGAACAGCACGTGCAGCGGGGCGGGCAGTTTCACCGCACCGCCGACGACAGCGGTGGTGAGCAGCGCCACACGCATCTGCCCCTCGACGCCGATGTTGAACAGGTTCATCTTGAACCCGATGGCGACGGCGGACGCCGAGATGAACAGGGGAGTGGCGCGGTTCAGTGCGTCGAGCACGATCTTCTCGTTGGTCACCGCACCGAACAGGGTGGAGTACGCCTGCAGTGGGTTCTTGCCGGTGACCAGCAGGATCACGGCACAGATCAGCAGCGCGACGAACACGGCCAGCACCGAACTGGCCGACGTGACGGCGGCGCGTTGCAGTTTCTGCTTGTTCACGATGCCTCCTGCATCTCGCCGGTCATGTACGAGCCGAGCAGTTCGGGGGTGGCGGTGTCGGGGTCGAGGTGGGCGGTGATGCGGCCATCGAACATCACCACGATGCGGTCCGACAGGCCGATGAGTTCCTCGAGATCGGCGGAGATCAACAGCACAGCCAGGCCTGCGTCGCGTGCGTGGCGCAGTTCCTCCCAGATGGCCGCCTGTGCGCCGATGTCGACACCGCGTGTCGGGTGGGCGGCGAGCAGCACCCGCGGGTGGCTCGACATCTCGCGGCCCACGATCAGTTTCTGCTGGTTGCCGCCCGAGAGCGCGAACGCGGGCACCTGCTCGCTGGGGGTGCGCACGCCGAAGCGCTCGATCACGCGACGGCTGTCGTCCTCGATCGCTCGGCGCAGGATGAACGGGCCCTTCGACATCCCCGCTTCCTCCTCGCGCCCGAGGTAGGTGTTCTCCCACAGCGGGGCATCGAGCAGCAAGCCTTCGCGGTGCCGGTCGAACGGGATGTACGACAGGCCCAGCGACAGGCGGTCGCGGGTCTCGACCTTGGTGACGTCGGTGCCGGCCACGTGGATGCTGCCTGTGACGGCAGGCATGAGACCGAGGATGGCCTCGCACAGTTCGAACTGGCCGTTGCCCTCTACACCGGCGACGCCGAGGATCTCGCCGCTGTGCACCGCGAACGTGATGTCGTCGAGCGTGTTCTTGCTGCCCTTCTGGATGCCGGCCACGTCGAGGTCGTCGACCTGCAGCAGTACCTCGCTGCCCATCTGGGTCTCGCGCCCGGACGGGTTCGGCAGTTCGCTGCCCACCATCAGTTCGCCGAGGCCGCGCCGGTCGATGCGGTCTGGGGTGGTGGTGGCCACCGTGGTGCCCTGGCGGATGACGGTGATCTCGTCGCTGACCGCCAGCACCTCGTCCAGCTTGTGCGAGATGAAGATGACCGTGGCGCCGTTGGCCACGAGCCGCTTGATGTTGGCGAACAACTCGTCGACCTCCTGCGGCACCAGCACGGCCGTGGGCTCGACGAGGATGAGGATGCGGGCGCCGCGGTACAGCACCTTCAGGATCTCGACCCGCTGGCGCTGGCCGATGCCCAGCCCACCCACGGGAGCGTCGATGTCGAAGTGCTGGCCGAGCGACTCCATCAGTTCGTGGATGCGTTGGCGTGCAACGTCGAGTTGCAACCTGCCGCGGCTGCCTGTGGGCTCGTTGCCGAGGATCACGTTCTCGACCACGCTGAGGTTGTCGGCGAGCATGAAGTGCTGGTGCACCATCCCGATGCCGGCAGCGATGGCCTCGGCGGGTGACTTGAACGTGCGCTGCACGCCCTCGACCGTGATGGCGCCGTCGTCGGGCTGGTGCATGCCGTACAGCGTCTTCATCAGCGTCGACTTGCCGGCGCCGTTCTCGCCCACGATTGCATGGATGGTTCCCGCACGTACTCGCAGGTCGATGTCGTAGTTGGCACGCACACCGGGGAAGGTCTTCCCGATGCCCTCCAGGACGACGGCGTACTCGGACGGCGTCTCGCTCACCACATCCCCTTCGTTGGTCGGCGCACCCGGCGCGCCCGGGTCAGTATTCCACACGCCTGTGCGAGCCCGACGAAAACGGAGAGGGGACCCGGGCAGTGCCCGGGCCCCCTCTCATCAGAACCGATCGAACGAGTCGATCAGGAATATCAGGGCTTCGTCGGAACGGTGATCTTGCCGTCAATGATGTCCTTCTTCAAGCCCTCGAGCTTGTCGATGAACTCCTTCAGGTAGTCACCCGAGGTGGCGTAGCCCACGCCGTCGGCCTTGAGGTCGAACACCTTGATGCCACCGGTGGTGTCACCATCCTTCACGGCCTTGATGGTCTGGTACACGGCCACGTCGACGCGCTTGAGCATCGAGGTGAGGATGACCTTCTTGGCATCCTCGCTGCCTGCGGTGAGGTACTGGTCGCTGTCGACACCGATGGCCCACTTGCCGGCCTCGATGGCGGCCTCGATGGTGCCTGCACCCGAACCGCCGGCGGCGGTGTAGATGACCTCGACGCCATCGGCGTACCAGCCAGCGGCGATTTCCTTGGCGCCGGCGACGTTGCCCCAGGCGCTGTTGTCACCGGCCGGGCCGAGGTACTTCGACTCCACCATGATGTTGGCGTTGATGGCCTTGGCACCAGCGATGTAACCGGCCTCGAACTTCTTGATGAGGTCGATCTCCTGGCCACCGATGAAGCCGATCTTGTCGCAACCGCACTTGAGGGCGGCAGCGGCGCCGACGAGGAACGAACCCTGCTCCTCGGCGAACACCAGGCTCTTCACGTTCGGGGCGTCGACCACGGAGTCGACGATGCCGAAGGTGACCTCGGGGTTGGCCTTGGCGATCTCGGTCATCGGGTCGGTGAACATGAAGCCCACGCCCACGATCGCCTTCGCGCCGTCGTTGACGAGCAGTTCGAGGTTGGCCTTGCGGTCCTCGTCGACGTTGGCCTCGAGCTCCTTGACCTCGATGCCGAGGTCGGTCTTGGCCTTGTCGGCGCCGGCGGCGGCCGAGTCGTTGAAGGTGCCGTCGCCTCGGCCACCGGTGTCGAATGCCACACCGGCGACCAGATCGCTCTTCGCACCACCGCTCTCGTCGTCGCCGCAGGCGGCGGCGACGAGGCCGAACGTGGTGAGAAGGGCAACGGCTGCGAAGCGCTTGCTGTTGCGCATGTTGTCTCCCCCTAGGAGTGTTGGTTGAGCGGACTTGGGTGTCCGATGGCGAGCCTAGTCCCCGCAGGGTGCACCCCGGTCATCGGGCCCAGCCCATAACCTGAGCGACCGATGCCGATGTCGTACGGCCGTCGTCCTCCGCCCCCGCCCCGTCGCCGCGAGAGCGACCGCACCTACATGGTGCGGCGCCTCATGGTGCTCGGCACGCTGCTTGCCGCGGTCTGGTTGGTCTGGTCGGCGGCGGGTTCGCTGTTCGGCAGCGGCGACGGCGAGGCGGCACCCATCACCCCGGCCGTCAGCACGATCGTCAACGACGGCATCACGCCCACCACCCTTCCGGCGCCGTCGACCACCGAGCCTCCGCCACTCGAGCGCAAGGCCCCGACCCCGGAGGACCCCGCCGACGTGCTCATCCTCGGCGACTCGGATGCCGGCGCATTCGGGCCGTACCTGCAGGCACTGTTGGGCCAGACGGGGATGATCAACGTGCAACTCGACTACAAGACGTCGTCGGGGCTGGCCCGACCCGACTTCTTCGACTGGCCCACGCACATGCGCGAGGAGGTGCCGCAGTTCAATCCCGAGATCGTGGTCGTCACCTTCGGTGGCAACGATGCGCAGGGCCTGCGGAACGTCGACGGCGAATGGGCAGTCGACCATCCCCCGGCTTCGGGCGCCGATGACGCCGACTGGAAGGCCGAGTACGGGCGCCGCGTGGGCGAGGCGATGGACTATCTCTCCAGCAACAACCGCACTGTCGTGTGGGTGGGCATTCCCAACGCCGAGAGCACCGAGACCACGGCCCGCATGAAGGTGCAGGACGAAGTGGTGCGCGCCGAGGTGGCCAAGCGCAGCGGCAAGGTGCTGTTCGTCGACACGTGGGCCCGGTTCTCGGGGCGCAACGGAAACTATGCCGAGTACGTCATCGACCCCCGCGACGGTGTCGGCAAGGACGTGCGCGCCGACGATGGCTTCCACCTCAACGTGAACGGCGCCGAGATCCTCGCCCTCGACATCGCCGAGGTCGTGAAGAACGACCTCCGCTCGTACGGCGCCACGTTCTGACCAGCGCGCCGAGGGTCGCTACATCGTGCGGCCGCGCTGCTGGATGGCCTGACGGCGCTGCTCCACCATCTCCGGGCTGAAGTTCTGCTGCTGCCAACGGGCGGCGTTCGTGGCCTCGATGCCCCAGCCCTCGGTCTCGGCGGTGATCTGCGCGTAGGTGGCCTTCATCTGGCGCACCCCCGGCTGGTCGTTGCCGACGATGTCGAGCGCCAGTCGTCGGGTGAAGGGGATCAGCTCGGCGTGCGCCACCACGTGGTTCACGAGGCCGAAGTGCAGCGCTTCCTCCGCCCCCATGAAGTTGCCGGTCCAGCTCATCTCGCGGGCGCGCCGCACGCCGACGGCCTGCGGCAACAGCACGGTGAGCCCCCAACCCGGCATCACACCGACCCGGCTGTGGGTGTCGCCGAACTTGGCGTGTTCGCTCGCGACCAGGAAGTCGCAGTTCAGCGCCAACTCGAAGCCGCCGGTCACTGCCACGCCATTCACCGCGCCGATGAGCGGTTTGGTGAGCGCCGGGAACGGACCGCGCACGCCGTCGGCGTTGGGTCGGCCGTCAGCGCCGGTGGCGCCGAGGTTTCCTGCCGTGGAGCCGAGTTCCTTGAGGTCCAGCCCAGCGCAGAACGCCGGGTCGGTACCGGTGAGCACCAACACGTCGACGTCGGGGTCGGCCTCGGCCCGGCGCATCGCCTCGGGCAGCAGGCGCAGCACCTCGCTCGAGAGAGCGTTGCGGGCCTCGGGGCGGTTGAGGGTGATGGTGGCGATGCGCTCGCTCACCTCGTAGAGCACGACGGACATGTCCGCGACCCTGCCACGGCAGCGGCGGGGCGGGCGACTCGGGGTGCCGGTCAGGCGATGTCGGCCAACTTCACCAGGGTGGCGGCGATCCATCCGCCGAGCGTGCCGAAGTGCTCGTCGAGCAGCGTGCTCGCCCCGTCATCGAGCGCTTCCTCCGCCAGTTCGTAGAGACCCTCGTAGTTGGCCTCCACGGCGTGCTCGGGTGTCCCTGCGTCGGCGCCCGTCCACGTGACCTCCCCGGTCACGGCGGCCCGTTCGAGCCGACCCTGCCCGATGAGCGGACTCACCTCTGGTGCGATGGCGAAGATGCGCGCGGGGTCGATGGGGGCGGCGAGGCTCTGCACCCGGAACACGATCTCGATCTCGATCGCCGGCAGGCGGTCGAGGGTGTCCTCCACGTACCACTCGCGGTACGCGGTCTGGCTCCACGATGGCCAGTCGAAGGTCACGTGGGCCACGACCCGCGGTGGGTTCTCCTCGCCCGGCAGGCCGTAGCTGGTCTCCCAGGTCAGGTCGCCCAGCAGCACGTCGGACTGGAAGTGTTCCTCGAACGGCTGACGCTCGAGGAACGCCGCCTCGAACGCGTCACGCAGCGCACTGATGGCGTCGGTGAACACGTGGTCGAGCATGCGGATGCGACGGTAGCGGGTGTGGTGGGTGCGTTCGCTACGGTTGGCCGCATGTCCTTGGTTCTGCTCGAGATCGCCGACGGCGTGGCCACGCTCACGCTCAACAACCCCGCCGAGCGCAACACGCTCACTGCCCCGATGGTCGACGAGATCGTCGCGGCGATGGACCAGGTCGAGGCCGACAGCGGCGTTGGCGCAGTGGTGGTCACCGGTGCGGCCCCCGCCTTCTGCGCGGGAGCCAACCTCGGCAACCTGGCGGAGGCGACGAAGGAGAGCCTCGGCGGCATCTACGAGGGCTTCCTGCGCATCGCCCGCAGCCCACTGCCCACCATTGCCGCCGTCAACGGCGCGGCCGTTGGCGCAGGCATGAACCTGGCGCTGGGCTGCGACCTCCGCCTTGCGGCTCGCCGGGCCAAGTTCGACACCCGCTTCCTGCAGATCGGCATCCATCCCGGTGGCGGCCACACATGGATGCTGCGCCGCATCGTCGGCCCGCAGGCCACGTTCGCCGGTGTGGTGTTCGGCGAGGTGATGGACGGCGCCGAGGCCGAGCGTGCCGGTCTGGTGCACCGCTGCGTCGACGACGACCAGTTGTTGACCGTTGCCCACGAGATGGCAGCCCGCGCCGCCGCGGCGCCTCGCGAGCTGGTGATCGAGGTCAAGCGCACGATCCAGGACATGGCCGACGTGCGCACGCACCCCGAGGCCGTGGACCGCGAACTCACCCCGCAGGTCTGGAGCACCCGCCAGCCGTGGTTCGCGGAGCGCATCGCCGCTCTGCAGGCGAAGATCTCCTCGAAGTAGCCCCGAGACGCCGCCGCGCCGGCCGGCATGAAAAGCGCGCACAACTGTTACCGAAGATGACTTCACGGATCGGCCCGATGGGTTTACCGTTCGATCACGGAGAGCAGCCGTATTTCCGACGAACACGGAGGTACCCATGAGCCAGCGCCATCGCAGCCAAGAGGCGGCACCGCCGCCCAAGATGGACTTGCGAGCACATGCCCACAACGAGCGGCATCGCATTCACAGCGAGCTGCACGCGGTGGCGGTGCAGGTGAGTTCGGGCTTCGAGCCCGACGAAGTGCACGAACCCGGGCGTGCCTGGGTGCCGATGCACCATCACGACGCCGAGAAGGCGAAGAAGAATGCGTCGCCCCGGCGCCTTCGTCACTGGAAGATGAAGGACTGGAAGCGGCGCAGCACGGTGCGCAAGGCCAAGGCGCGGGCATTCAAGCTCGCCGCCGATCAGGCCTGACCCACCTCACCTGATCGAGCCCCCGGCTCGATCCATGTCGTGACGAGTTCGTCTCGACGCGCGTCCCATTCCTCTGCGGTGAAGCCGTAACGGACGTGGTCCTCCCATGTGCCGTTGATCTCGAGGAATCGCAGTGAGGTGCCTTCCTCGCGAACGCCCAGCACTTCCATCACCCGCCGGCTGTTCCGGTTGCGCGGCACGATGCAGATCTCCAGGCGGTGGAGGTGCAGTTGCTCGAACGCGAACTTCGCGAGCACCACGACTCCCTCCGCGGTGTAGCGATGGCCCGCCGCCTCCCGGTCGATCCAGTAGCCGATCGTGCCCATCTGCGAGGCGCCGCGGACGATGCCGTTGAGGTTGATCTCGCCGACGAGTCGCGAACCGACGAACACGCCGAACCCGTAGGCCGCACCCATTTGCCGATCCCGGTCGCGCGCAGTGCACCGCGAGGCGAAGGCATCACGGTGCTTGGTGGGGTCGAGCAGGTTCGCCGGCCGCAGGGGTTCCCACGGTGTCAGCCAGGCCTCGTTGCGTCGGCGCACCTCGAACCAATCGTCCCAGTCGGCGAGCGCCAACGGACGCAGCATCACGCGCCTGCCGTACAGTCGAGCTGCTGCGGCCCCAGAGGCCGGGTGCGTCGGGTTGCGGTTCGTCATCGCTGCACCAGCCACAGCGACGCTTGCTGGGTGAAGCGCAGCACCGAGACCAGCACGATCGACGGTGCCAGCACGTCGTGCACCATGTCTGCGGGCAGCCCCGGGTTCAGCGCCCGGTCGGCCCTGGATTCGGTGGCGAGTGTGCGGAACACCTCCTCGGCGGCGGAGCGCTCCAGTTCGAACGGCAGTTCCGCGTGCCCGCCCACCTCGACGGCCGCCACGATCTCGACGCCACCCCCATGGCACTCGATGCGATCGGCGAACTCGATCATCGGCACCTCGCGGCTGACGTCCTCGAGATGGTCGAGGACGAGGCCGATGGCGTTGCTCAGTTCATCGGGTGCAGGCGGGTCGGTGGTGATGGCGGCAGCCAGCGCCGTGCACCCGACCGGGATGCGATACGAGGATTCGGCGGACGCGACCTCGATGGATGTTGCGCCGAGGGAGATCGTGACAGCGTTCACTCGGGCTCGCCGCCCTCGAGTTGCTCGGCGACCCAACGACCGACGGCGTCGTCGCCCCCCGCCAGGTGATGGGCGTAGTGCGCATGCAGGCACTTCACGCCTTCGCGGGTGCCGCCCACCCCGCCCGACGGTCGCGGCCCGGTGTGGTGCGGGGGGATCGCTGCGTCTCGTGCCGCGGCGTAGCGCCGATGGGCCGCGGCGATGTCGGCGGCGGGAACCTCTGCCTCCGCCCTGCGCACGCCCCCTTCCGACTCGAGTCGGCCGATGCGTCGGTTGGCCTCGCGGCCGGCCAGCCAGTAGAGGGTGGGCATGGGCGTGCCGTCGTCGAGGAACGGCGCGTTCCGCAACACGACCGGTGCGCCGTCGGCGTCGCGAACGACCACCTCGAACTCGCTGCGTGGGGAGCGCCCCAGTAGCGCCGTGACCTGCTCGGTCTCGTCCACTGCTACTTGCGCAGGCGGCGCAACACGAGCAGCAGGATGACCAGTCCGCCGAAGACGGGCAGCAGGCGCTTGACGACGGCGGAGCCGGCGAGGTCGGAGAGTTCGATGGGCTCTGCGGCCGGGCCCTCGATCTTGCGCACCTTCGGCGCCTCGGCGGCGGGAGCCTCTGCCGCTTCCTCCGCTGCCTTCCCGGCCGGGGCTGGCTCGGTCGGCGCTGCCTCGGCCGGGGCTGCCTCGGTCGGGGCTGAGGTGTCCGTCGCGGACGGTGCCGCCTCGGCGGGTGTGCCGCCCTCCGCGTCGAGCATGGTGTTGAGGTTCGCTGCGAACTGGCTCATCAGCTTCTCGCTGACATCGCCCATGATGCCGCGGCCGAACTGGGCGACCTTGCCCGTGATGTGCAATTCGGTGGTGACGACCACCTTCGTGCTCTCCGCCGACACCGGTTCGAGTTGGGCGGTGATGAGTGCGTCGGCGTTGCCCTTGCCGCCCGTGTCGCGGCCCTCGCCCTTCAGCACGGCGCGATGGTTCGTGTCGTCGCGCTCGACGAACGTGGCCTGGCCCTTGAAGGCGGTGGAGATCGGGCCCAGTTTCACCTTCACCACGCCACGGAAGACGTCGCCCTCGATCTCCTGGAGCTGGGCGCCGGGCAGGCAGGGGGCGATGCGCTCGACGTCGGTGAGCACCGTCCAGGCATGGTCGATGGAGCGGTTCACCGTGAACTCGTTCAGCAGCTGTTCCATCGGTCGAGGTCCTCCGTGGTGTCGATGTCGGCTACAGAGCCTACGCAGGGCACTCGGCATACCCAATCGGGATGACGGCGCAACACTTCGCGGGCTCCTTCGTCGCCGTCGGTGGGCAGCAACGGCCAGACCTCCCGCGAGAACCGCACGGGGTGCGGGCCGGGCGTGCCGTCGTATTCGGCGATGACGATGCGACAGTTCGCGTCTGCGTTGCGGACAGTGCGCCAGGCCGCCGTGGTGACGAACGGCTGGTCCGCGAGCCCGACGGTGAGGCTCTGTGCCGCGAGTTCACGGGCCACCTGCACGGCGAGCTGCAGCGAACCGGCCTGCCCGGTCACCCAGTGTGGATTGTGACGGTGCAGCACCGTCGTGGGCACGTCGAGGTCAGCCGCGCCGGTCACCACTACGACATGGTCGAACCCGGCGCCCAGCAGATTGTCGAGGGCGTGGCGCCAGACGGGTCTGCCCTGCAACTCGGCGAGCAGTTTGTGGCTGCCACCAGCGAAACGTGTGCCGCCACCGGCGGCGAGCAGGGCGGCTACGTGGACCACGCGAGGCACTCTACGGGGCGGATGCGCCCGGTTCGTGACGGTGGCGGAGGGGCATTTCGAACATTTCGGAATGATGACGAAATGTTTGCGAGGGGGTTGATTGTTGCGATTTCATGTCGGTAGGGTGACGCCCTGTAACGACGTCGGGAACACATGTCGGGGCCGACCCGGGGTGCCGTCGGCGGGCGACCGAATCGGAAGGAACGTCAGTCACATGACGCTTCGACGCACACTCCACATCCTCACGCTGGCCACGGCTCTCACCCTCGGCGCCTCCGCGCTGCCGGTCGAGGCGGCGCCCCGCGTGGCGGTGGTGCCGACAGTCACCCAGTTGGGCACCGATCTGCTCGCCGTCCAGGCCGATGAGGCGCTCGAGCTGTGGTCGGCCTACACCGCCGCCCCTGACGACAAGGCACTCGACCAGTTCGACTACGCCCGCGACCTCGTGGCCGACCAGGTGAGCACCCGCCTCGAACTCGATCCGGCCTCGCTGCGGGCTGCCTGGGACGCAGCCGACCGTCCCCACCAGTTGGCCGTGCTCGCCGCCATCACCCAGTTGGGCACGCCCTACCGCGGGTACAAGCGCATTCCCGGCGTGGGGTTCGACTGCTCGGGTCTCACCGGGTGGGCCTGGGAACAGGTGGGCGTCAAGATCCCGCGCAACAGCCGCAACCAGATCCGCGCTGCGACACCGGTCGCCCGTGGCTCTCAGCAGGCAGGCGACCTCGTCTACTACCCGGGCCACGTGATGATGTCGCTCGGTGTGGGCGACGCGATCATCCACGCACCCACCCGTGGCCGCAACGTGGAACTCGGCTTCGTGGCCAAGTACCGGGCCAAGTACGCCCGTTTCGGCAACCCACTCGGCTGACACCCGGGCCGCCGGTCGGGCCACCGTTCGAGTCAGTGGATCGGTCCGCTGGCCTCGCGCAGCGAGGTGGAACCACGCCCCGACCTGCGGGCGATGATCTCGGCGCAGATCGACACGGCGGTCTCCTCCGGGGTGCGGGCACCGAGGTCGAGGCCGATGGGCGACATCAGCCGGTCGAGGTCGGCCCGTTCGGTCACGCCGACCTCTGCCAGTCGTTCCATCCGCTTGGCGTGGGTCTTCCTGCTGCCCATCACGCCGATGTAACCGACCTGGGTGGCGAGCGCGCCCTTCACCGCCGGCACGTCGAACTTCGGGTCGTGGGTGAGGATGCACACCGCATCACGCGTCTGCAGCGTGTGACCCCTCGACTCGAACAACGGTGTCGGCCACGAGACCACCACCTCGTCGGCCATCGGGAACCTGCGGCGGGTGGCGAACACCTCCCGGGCGTCGCACACCGTCACCCGGTAGCCCAACACCTTGGCCACCTTGGCCAATGCCGCGGTGAAGTCGACCGCACCGAAGATCCACATCTGGGGCGGCGGTGACCAGCTCTCGATGAATGCCTTCACCGTGGGTGTGTCGACGAGGTCGCCGGGTGTGGTCTGGCCCTCGGGCCCGTAGTTGCGCACCCCGCTGCGGCCGGCCTGCAGTTCCGCCAATGCATCGCGCGCCGCCACCCGGTCGAGTTCGGGATGGCCGAGTGAACCGAGCGGTTCGGCACCGGGGCGAACCAGCAACTTGGCGCCCACCCCGGGCCCGCCGATGATGGTGACGAGTGCCACCGGTTGTTCGTCGCGCAGCAGTTGGCGTAGGAGTTCGTACATGGGGGTGGTCACCAGTCGAGTGCCTCGATGAACAGGCGGATGGTGCCGCCGCAGGTGAGGCCGACGGCGAATGCCTCGTCGTCGCTGTAGCCGAAGGTGACGACGCGGGGCGGTTGCTCGCCCGCCAGCACGGCAAGGGCCTCGCCGACCACGGCGCCCTCCACGCAGCCACCGCTGACGCTGCCTGTCACCTCACCGAGTTCGTTCACGGCCATGGCGGCCCCCGGCAGGCGCGGGCCCGAGCCCTCGATGTCGACCACTCGTGCGATGGCGACGCGCTGACCCGCGGCGCGCCAGCGGTCGATGTCGTCGATCAATTCCTTCACTTGCCACCTCCTCGTGGTGACGGCATGGCGATGACGGAAGCCAGTCGGTGCATCGCATCGAGGCTGTGCCCCTCCACGAAGTGGTCAACATACGGCAATGCGGCAGCCATGCCACGAGCGAGTGGTGCATAACCTGGGGTGACCTTCAGCGGGTTCACCCAGATCACGTGGTACGAGATGCGTTGCAGGCGCCGCATCTCCTCCGCCAGCACCTCCGGGTCACCGCGGTCCCAACCGTCGGAGAGGATGACCACGATGGCGCCGCGGGCCATGCCGCGCGCGCCCCACTGGTCGTTGAAGCGGCGCAGGCAGTCACCGAGTCGTGTGCCGCCACTCCAGTCCTGCACCCGTGTGCTCGCCTGGGCGAGGGCCTTGTCGGGGTCGCGGCTGTCGAGTTCACGGGTCACGC
This sequence comes from Actinomycetota bacterium, assembly GCA_046082485.1. Taxonomy (GTDB): domain Bacteria; phylum Actinomycetota; class Acidimicrobiia; order Acidimicrobiales; family Ilumatobacteraceae; genus UBA668. Next base: position 3,482 of record JBJTXX010000607.1, on the reverse strand, counting down.
GTGTCAGGCGCGTGCCGATCGAGAAGGCCTCGACCCGCTGCCGACCGCTGACGGCGGCGTGCACGAAACGCAACAGGGCCCGGGCGTAGGGCTCCATCGAGCCGCTCACGTCGACGAGCAGCACGAGGCGCCGCAGGCGTTCCCCGGGTTCGCGCCACATGCGGTGCATCGGCTCGCCGCCGGTGCGCAGCGCGGCGCGCATCGTCGCCTGGATGTCGGGTCGCCGCCCACGGGTGGAGCGGTGCTGGCGGAACGAGCGGCGCGGCGGGCCGGCGAAACGGAGCCGACTCATCAGTTCCTGGGCGGTGCGTAGCTCATCGGCGTCGTAGGAGGCGAAGTCCTTGTGGCGCAGCACCTCCATCGCCGAGAACCGCAGGGTGATCTGCGGCTCGTCGGCCGCCTCACTGTCACCCTTGTCGCTGTCGCCCTCGTCGCCGTCGTCGTCGACCGCGAGGGTGATGGTCATCGGCGGCTCGGGCTCGGTGTCGTCGAGGGTTCTCAGCGAGCCCCAGAACGCCTCGAACGAGCGGTCGTAGAGCGGGATGTCCTCCGGGTTCCGCACGAGGGTTGCCCGGCCGGCCCAGTACACCTGCGAACGGTCGTCGAGGTGCAGCCGCCCGAGTGCGCTCACGAAGGTCAGCACGCTGCCGAGGGGCACCTTCAGGCCGGCGCCGCGCAGCACGCGACCGAACGCCACGGCCATCCGCTCCGCTGGCGTGTGCTCGGCCAACGCAGTGCTCAAGTCGACTGCTGACCCCGCTCGAAGGCCTGCTTGACGAGGTCGGCGATGCCGTGCTGGCGGGTGCGGTCCTGATCCTCGCGGTACTTCAGCACGGTGCCGAGCGTGGCCGACACGGAACGCTCGTCGAGTTCCGTCACGCCCACCGCTGCGAGGGCCTGCGCCCAGTCGATGGTCTCGGCGACGCCCGGTGGTTTGTACAGGTTCAGGCCGCGCAAGGCCTCGACGGCTCCGGCCACCTGCCGGGCCAGTCGTTCGAGCGCCTGGGGCACCCGCATGCGCACGATGCGCACCTCGCGCTCGAAGTCGGGGTGCTCGACCCAGTGGTAGAGGCACCGGCGCTTGAGCGCGTCGTGCACGTCGCGGGTGCGGTTGCTGGTGAGCACCACCAGCGGCGGGCGCACGGCGGCGAACCTGCCGAGCTCGGGCACGGTGATGGCGTACTCCGAGAGCACTTCCAGCAGGTAGGCCTCGAACTCGTCGTCGGCACGGTCGACCTCGTCGATCAACAGCACCGGCGGCGCCTCGTGATGGTGGTCGATGGCGCGCAGCAGCGCCCGCTTCAGCAGGAATCGTTCGTGGTAGAGCTGCTGCTCGAGCGCGGAGGTCGTCAGGCCCAACGACTCGCCGGTTGCCTCCGAGGCGCGCAGGTGCAGCAACTGCTTGCTGTAGTCCCAGTCGTAGACGGCCTGCGACACGTCGATGCCCTCGTAGCACTGCAGCCGGATCAGTTCGCCGCTGGTCCAGCGGCTGAGCACCTTGGCGACCTCGGTCTTGCCGACACCTGCCTCACCCTCGAGCAGCAGCGGCCGGTTCAGCACCATGGCGAGGAACACCGAGGTGGCCAGACCCTCGTCGGGGATGTAGCCGTAGGCGGACAGCGCCTCGAACACGTCGGCGGGGGAGGAGGGCGTGATGGCCATTGCGGTGAAGGTTAGAGGCCGATGCCATGCTGGTGCTCAATGGGGACGGAAGCGGGCGCCGTGGAACGCGTGGTGTGGTTCCGTGCCGTGCACGCAGAGACCGCCAGCGTGGTGGTGGAGGGCGGCGAGGTGTTCGACGCCCGACGTGACGGTGACTGGTGGACGTCGACGGTTCGCGGACCGGCCGGGCGCCACTACTGGATCACGCTCGATGGCGGGGCGCCGTTGATCGACGCTCACTGCGCGGATCTGGAGGTGACGCCCGAGGGTCCGCGCAGCGTGCTGCGCGGACCCTGGCCGACACGTCCGCGGGCAACGCCGTCGGCGGAACCGCCGGTGGTCTACGAACTCCACGTGAAGGGGTTCGGCGGGTCGTACCTCGGTTGCATCGAGCACCTCGACCACGTGGTCTCGACCGGCGCGAACGTCATCGAACTCATGCCGGTGCACTCGTTCGACGACCGCGACAACTACTGGGGCTACATGCCGATCGTGTGGGGCGCGGTGCACCGCGGCTACGCCGGCGATCCCTCGCGTGCCGCCGAGGAACTGGCCGAACTGGTGCAGGCCGCACACGAACGCGGCCTGCACGTGTGGCTCGACGTCGTGTTCAACCACACCGCGGAGCACCATCCGCCGACGCTGCTGGACGGGCTGCGGCACCTCGACCCGGGGGTGTACCGGGCCGACACGACGGGACGACTCACCAACGACAGCGGGTGCGGCAACGACATCGACCCCGGGCACCCGTGGGTGCGCGAACTGGTGATGGAGGCGCTGCAGCGGATGGTCGACCTCGGGATCGACGGCTTCCGATTCGACCTCGCCTCGTTGCTCACGCGCGACGGCGGCGGACTGGTGACCCGCATCACCGAATGGGCCGAGCAGCAGGGCGTGGTGTGCGTGGCCGAACCGTGGGACATGGGCGCCTACCAGTTGGGCCGTGGGTGGCCGTGGCCCGACTGGCTGCAGTGGAACGACCGCTTCCGCGACGACGTGCGCGGCTTCCTGCGTGGCGAGCCGGGTCTGGTGCGTGCGGTTCGGATGCGGGTGCAGGGCAGCCCGGACCTGTTGGGCCCCGATGGGGCATTGCGCTCGCTGAACTTCGTCACCGCGCACGACGGCCTGACCATGCACGACCTCACACTGATGGACCACGACCGGCACCACGCCTGGGACTGCGGGCCGGGACTGCGGCTGCAACAACTGAAGAACTACTTCAGTCTGTTGCTGCTGTCAGCGGGCACCCCGATGTGGGTAATGGGGGACGAATTCGCCCGGACCCAGCGTGGTCACGACAACCCCTACGACATCGACGGGCCGCTGACCCGTGTCGACTGGCAGCGACGCGAGGAGTGGGCCGAACTCACCGGCTTCGTGCGCCAACTGACGGCGCTGCGGCGTGGCCGTTCGCTGACGGGGTTCCGGTTCCACGGCGTGGACCAGGACGTCGACGACGGTTGGAACTCGCATTCGCTGGCGTGGTGCGTGGACGACCTGTACGTGATGGTGAACGCATGGTGGCAGCCGCTGCGGTTCGGGCTGCACGAACCGGGCGAGTGGCAACGGGTGCTCTGCACGGCCGAGCCGGACGGGCTGGTCGTGGCGCCCCGGTCGGTGGTGGTGTTCGAACGCCGGGGCGTTGGAACCGCCACCGGGTGAGGCGGCGCGGACCTAACTGTCGAAGCCGAGACCGAAGCGATCGAGGCCGCGCAGCCACAGGTTGCGCTTGCCGGTCTTGTCCTCCCGATCCAGCGACCAACGGGTGGCCTGGATGCCGATGAACCGGAACGGCTCGGGCGGGAACGGGATGGGCTTGG
>JBJTXX010000606.1:0-8205 GCA_046082485.1 Actinomycetota bacterium | reverse complement strand
AAGGTCGGCACATGGGCGTGTGGCAGGGCGCGCAGCCGGGCTTTCTCCGCAACCTCAACGAGCGCGCCGTCTATCGGGTGGTGCGCGAGAACCCCACCATCACCGGTGCCGGCATCGCCCGCCGCACGAACCTCTCCAAGCCGACGGTGTCGACGGTGCTGCGCGGTCTCGCCGATGCAGGGCTCGTGGCGCAGTCGGCGAAACCCTTTGCCGGCCCGGGCGTCTACTTCTAGGCCGTCGCCGCGGCCGCTCTCGCCGTGGGAGTCGAGGTGCAGCGCAACGCCGTCCGCGCGGTGCTCACCGACCTCGACGGGTCGGAACTCCGGCGTGAGACCGTGGTCGGCGCGCACGACACCGCAGAGTCGGTCTTCCGTGGCATCGCCGGCGCGGTCGACACACTGGTCGGGGGGCGCCGTCAACTGTTGCGTTCGGTGGTGGTGGGCACGCCCGGCATCATCGACCCGGCGACCGGCGTGTTGCGCAACTCGGGCGTGGTGCCGGCGCTCGACGGCAGCAGCCCTGCGGCCGAACTCGCCGCCCTGATCGGGGCGGAGGCGACCGTGGTGAACGACGTCGACCTCGCTGCCCTGGGCGAGCAGGCGGTGGGCGGAGGGCGCGGTGTGCGTCACTTCGCGGTCGTCCACATCGGCGAGGGTCTCGGCGCGGCGCTGGTGTTGAACGGTCAACTGTACGAAGGTGCTCACGGTGGCGCGGGAGAGATCGACGACGTGCCCTTCCGGCGCCTGATGCGCTCGACCCCCTCGGTGAGCCCGGCGCTCGACGGGCTCGTTGGCCTCGCGGAGCACCATGCGCCCGGGTTCCCCGATTCGCTGCTGCGACCCCCTTACGCGCCCGATGCGGTGCGTGGTGCCGCAGCGCAAGGTGATGCGCTCGCGCTGGTGGTGCTGGGGCAACTGGCTGAGTGGACATCGTGGTTCGTTGAGGCGATTGCGGCGATCGTCGACCCGGAGGTCGTGGTGCTCGCCGGTCCTATCGGCGCGACCGAACAGTTGGCCGCCGCAGTGCGGACTCGACTGGCGGAACACGCACCGAACCGGCCCGACATCGCGGTCTCCTTGCTCGGTGACGAGTCGGTGCTCGCCGGAGCCATCGCCGTCGCAAGCGAACGGGCCCTCTCGCGGCGCCTCGACGATCTGCAGAGCAGAAGCGCATGAAGCATCGACACACCACTCGGATCACCATTCATCACACCAGCAGGAGGAAGGACATGAACAGGAACGCACGACACCTTGCGGTTCTCGCCGTCGCGGCACTCGTCGTGGGAGCGTGCAGTGGCAGCGACGACACGGCATCGACCTTGGTCATCGCCACCACCGCGGCTGTACCCGACACGACGGCACCGCCGGACAGCAGTCCCGACACCACGGCCGCACCGACGTTCGAGCCGACCACGCTGACGCTCTGGTCGTCGTTCAGCGACCAGCCGAGCATCGATGCCTTCCAGGTGATGATCGACCACTGTCAGGCCGAGAACCCCTGGATGACCATCGAGTACGTGGGCAAGGACGACATGAGTACCGCACTGTCCGCGGCGATCGAGGCGGGCACGCCGCCCGATCTCGTTCAAGCCGACTTCTCCGGTGAACTCGCGCAGATCGAGGCCGGTGACCTCTCGGTGACGGTCGACGACCTCATGGCACGCGACGGAATCTCGTGGGATCAGTTCGTTCCCGGTGGCAAGCGCCTCGTCGAGTTCAACGGCAAGCACTTCGGCGTGCCGCTGTCGATGGACCCAGCCGCGCTCTTCGTCAACCAGGACGCACTCGACGAGGTGGGTATCTCCTCCGCCCCCGCAACGACGGAGGAACTGCTGGCAGCAGCGAAGGCGTTGCTGAAGGTGAACGGCGACCAGATCGAGCGCGTCGGCTTCGCGCCCGACGTCGACGGCTCGTACGCCCTGTTCCTCACCCGCATGTTCGATGCCGAGACCGTGAACGCGGATGGTACGCAGATCATGCTCAGCGAGACCGCGGACAACTGGGTGAGCGCGCTTGCGTGGCAGAAGCAGTTCTACGACCTCGTCGACCCCGACGCCTTCGATCGTTGGGCGGCGGGGCTCGGCTCGTACGACTCGGCCGACAACTTCTTCATCGCCGGTGACCTGCCCTTGTACTTCGAGGGTTCGTACTTCGTGACGTGGCCCGACCGATTCGGCAACGGCAACCCGAAGAACTGGAGCGTCGTGCCATTGCCCGGCCCGAACGGCGTGGCCGATGCGGCCACGCAGTCGATCATCGCCAGCGGCAACTGGTTCTCGATCCCGCGTGGAGTGGCGAACGTGGATGCCTCGTGGGAAGCGGTGAAGTGCCTCGCGACGGCCTCGGACCAGATCGCGGAGTTCGAGAAGTTCGTGGGCAACATCCCTGCGAACGTGGCCGCGCTCGACGCGTACGAGGCGGAGGTGCTGCCGGCGCTGCCCGAGATGAAGACGTTCATCGACCTGGTGCGGTCGCCGGCGGCCATCACGCCCCCGTCGTCCCTGGTGGCGGGCAGCCTCGGCGACGAGCTGTCGGCGCTGGCGACGGAATATCGCCGTGGGAGCCTGAGCGACGACGACTTGCGGGCGGCGCTCGACGAACTCGACTCCCGATACCAGGACGAACTGGACATTGAGCTCGGCAACTGACGGGCTCGTCCTGTCGCACCGTCGGGGCGCGCGCAATCGCGCGGCCCGACGGCGACGCATCACGGTCTTCGCGTTGCTGTCGCCGTGGCTGATCGGCTTGGCCGTCTTCGTCGCCTACCCGATCATCAACTCGTTGTACTGGTCGTTCACGGCCAAGCGCTTCGGCAAGCCGGCCAAGTGGGTCGGCATGGCGAACTACCAGACGCTGCTCGACAACCCCGACCTGGTGAAGGCGCTGCGCAACACGGCCTACCTTGCGTTGGTGGGCCTGCCCATCCGCATGCTGCTGGCGTTGCTGGCGGCATCGTTGCTGGCGACGGCGAGGCGCGGCAACGGTGTGTACCGACTGCTGTTCTACGTGCCCGCAGTGATTCCCGCTGTGGCGAGCGGCGCGCTGTTCTTCTTCCTGTTGCGCGAGGGCGGGCCGGTGTCGAGCCTGTTCTCGTTGTTCGGCGCCGAGGCCCCGGTCTGGTTCCGCGACCCTGCGTGGGCGAAACCGGCGCTCGTGATGGTGGGTGTGTGGGCTCTCGGCGACACGATGATGGTGTTCCTCGCTGGGCTGGTCGATGTGCCGCGATCGCTGTACGAGGCGGTGGAACTCGACGGCGCGGGCCGGTGGGGCCGTTTCCGTCACGTGACCCTGCCGATGGTGTCGCCGGTGGTGTTCTTCACCCTGCTCACCGGTCTCATCGGCGTACTGCAGAGTTTCGACCAGGCATACGTCTTCAGTCAGGGGGTCAGCAAGGGGCGGCTCACCGGCGAACCGCGGGGCTCGCTGCTGACGTACGCCATGCTGCAGTTGCGCTTCTTCAACGACGGTCGTGTCGGGTTGGCGTCGGCCATGGCGTGGCTGATGTTCCTGATGACGTTGGCCATCACCATCGTGCTGATGGTGACGCGTCGCAAGTGGGTGCACTCGGCGGCGGAGGAACGGCGATGACCCTCACCGTCCCGGTCACGCGCCGACGGCCGTCGCGGATGCGGGCGCTGCTCATGGCTCTGGCACGACACTCGGTGCTGGTGGCGCTGGCCCTGATGTTCGCGCTGCCGATGCTCTTCATGGTGCTGCAGTCGCTGATGCCGATCACCGAGTCGAAGACCTCGGCCCTGTGGCCGAGCGCCTTCGAGTGGTCGAACTACGGCAGCGTCTTCGACCGTGTGCCGCTGGCGCGCTACTTCGTGAACACGCTCGAGGTCTGCCTGGTCGCGACGATCGGCACCGTCGTGAGTTGCGTGCCGGTTGCCTACGCCTTCAGTTGGATGCGCTGGCGCGGTCGCACTGCGGTGTTCACGGTGGTGCTGGCGACGATGATGCTGCCGTATCAGGTGCTGTTCCCCACCCAGTACCAGATCTTCACCTCGTTGGGTTGGCTGAACTCGATCCTGCCGTTGACGGTGCCGGCCTTCTTCGCCGATGCCTTCAGCATCTTCATGCTGCGGCAGTTCTTCATGACGCTGCCGGGCGACGTGATGGATGCCGCGAGGGTGGACGGCGCGAGTGAGTGGTGGATCCTCTCCCGTCTCGTGGTGCCGATGGCCAAGCCGGGCATCATGGCGGTGGCGCTCTTCCAGTTCCTGTTCTCGTGGAGCGATTTCTTCGCCCCGAACATCTACCTGGAGAAGGAGAACAGCCTCACCCTCGCGGTGGGTCTGGCACGCATGAACACGGCGCTCGCCAAGACCGGCGAGTCGAACCTCACCATGGCTGCCTCGGTGGTGTTCGTGCTGCCCATCCTCGTGCTGTTCTTCTTCGCCCAGAGGATCTTCATCGAGGGCGTCAACCTGACGGGGACGAAGGAGTGATCGAGCGGTGAGCACGGCAACGGCCGGCACGGGCGCGGCGGGAACCGGCGACACCTGGCGTGTCGTCGAGATCCACTACTTCAGGGTGCCGCGCGAGCGGTGGGATCTCATGCTGCTGCGTGCCCGACAGTCGGGGGCGAACGCGGTCTCGACCTACATCCCGTGGTTGCACCACGAACCGGCCGACGGGCAACTCGACTTCACCGGAGCGTCCCTGCCCGAACGTGACCTCGTCGGCTTCGTGCAGGCCTGTGCGGATGCAGGGCTCGGCTTCATCGCGAAGCCCGGGCCGTTCTGCGACGCGGAGATGATCGGCGGCGGCACCCCCACCTGGCTGATCGAGGCCCACCCCGATTGGTGGGCGAAGCGTTACGACGGCCGCACGCTGCGCCACAGCGACTCGTACGACGCGCGCCTCTCGTACGACTCGCCCGGATACCACGAGCGGGCGGCGCAGTGGCTGGGCGCGGTCGCCGTTGCGCTGCGGCCGTTCGTGGGGTCCGCGCTGTGGGCGTGGCAGATCGACAACGAGGCGCCGGGTGACGGGATGCTCGTGCACGAGGCGGATGACGCCGAGTCACCCCTTCGCGCCGACTACGCGGACGACTCCCGCTGGCAGGCGTTCCTGCAGAACGACCACGGCACGGTGCATGCGCTGAACGAGGCGTGGGGCACGTCGTACACGTCGTTCGCGGACGTGCCGATGCCGCGGGAATGGGACACGCCGACCACCGTGCAGGCGGTGCGGCGGTGGATGGAGCTCGACCGGTTCGCGGATCACCAGGTGTCGTCAGGGCTCGGTGCGTTCGCTGCGGCGGTGAGGGCCGAACTCGGGGATGCAGTCCCACTCTTCCACGACTGGCTGTGCATGCCGTGGCCGCTCACCTCGATGATCGTCGAGCCCGCTGCGCTCGCCGAGCACGTGGGCTGGCTCGGACAGAACGTCTACGCCGAGGGCGTGGACCCCGCAGGAGTGATCGCCTCGACCGACTGGTACCGGATGGACGACGCGGAGTATGTGCACCACGCGTGGTGGCGCACCCGCCTCGCGGCCACACTCTCGGACCCCGGCCGCCCGCACCTGGTGCCGGAGATCTCGGGTCGTCAGGCGTTCTACCTGCAGTGCTGTCTTGCGGGCGGCATGGATGCGCCGTGCATCTACATGCTGCACTCCTCGGAGCCCGAACCCCCCGGGATCGGGGCGTTCCAGCGCTGGGCGGAGGAAGCGCCGATCCTTCCCGACGGTGTGGCGCTGCCGTGGTGGTGGAACATCCGCTGCCTGTTCCTGGCGTTGCAGGCCGGCGGTGCCGACCTCGCTGCGTCGCCGTTGGTGGCCCGTGTCGCGATCGCGACCGATCAGGCGGGTGAACGGTTGGCCCGCTACGACGGCTCGATCGCCGGCGTCTCGGTGGCCGCGGGTACTGCGCTGCACGAACTCTCGCTGCGGGCCAGCGCGTCGCGGGCCGGCCTCGCCATCGCCCGGGTGCTCGTCGATGCCGGCGTCGAGTTCGATGTGGTGGACGCCACGAGGGGGCCACTCGAGCGCTACGACAGGGTGATCGTGCCGGGTGTGTCGGTGATGTCGCTGCGTGCCCAACAGCGGCTCGCGGCGGTGGCGTCGGCGCGCGCGGGCAGTGTGGTGCTCGCGGGTGCCGGGCCGTCCCATGACGAACGGCTCGCTGAGTGCTCGCTGCTCGAAGGCCTGCCCGCGTGGTCGGCCCCGCCTGCGCTGGGCCTCGGCGTCGACGTGGCGCGGCGCACCGGTGCCTCGGGTCAGCGTTACCTCACCGTCGTGAACCGCAGCAGGTCTGCGTGGGCCGGTGACGTGGACGGCCTGGCGGTGCGTTCGTCGGCCGCGTCGGTCACCTGGGTGGCCGTCGGAGTCGACGGCGATGTGCATGCGGCGCTGTTGCACGGTGACGATGCAGGCGCCGGCGCGCTGCGCAGCAGTCGCGGACAGACCACCATCGCGCTGCTGGACGACGCGTGGCACGTGGTGACATCCGAGACCTGCACCGTGCGCGTTCCCGGTGCTGCAGGCCGCGACGCATGGCGGGTGCTGCTGTCGGGTGAGGTCGATGAGGCGGGTGTGGTGTACGCCGACGGCTCGCTGCACGTCGTGCACCTCGATGACCGCGGGCACACGGACCGTTACGTGCTGGGCGACCGAGCTGAAGCCGAGCAGGTGGCGCAGGCAGTGGGGCACTACCGGCTCGCCACGCTCGCGCATGTCTCCGCGGTGGCCGAACGCCTCGGCATCCCGGTCGGGGAGTTGGGGCACCGTCTGCGTCGTCTGCGCAGCGCAGTGGCGGCAGGCGCCGCGCCCGACGACGCCGAACTGCTGGCCGATCTGACGCGTGTCGTGTCTCGAATGAACGACCTGAGGCTGTGGCGCTCGTGACCTCGATGCGTTGACTCCACTCCGGGTGGGAACTGGCCACTGCTGCCGAGGGGCCGTGGCAGCGCGCCTCGGTGCCCGGGAACTGGTACCTCGACGGGGTCGACGGCGTCGAGAGGGTGCACTACCGCTGCGGGTTCGAGGTCGGTGAGGCCGAAGCCGGCCCGCGTTGGAGGCTGCACTTCGGGGCGGTCGACTACCACGCCGAGGTCGTGCTCGACGGTGTGCCGCTGGGGCAGCACACCGGTGGCTTCGCGCCGTTCGCGTTCGACGTCGAGTTGGCAGTCGGGCATCACTCGCTGTTGCTCGTGGTCGACTGTCCGGTCGACGAGTTCGGCACCGTCTGGCCGCACGAGAAGACCGCGGTCCGCGGCGTGATGGGTCACCACGACGCACGGCCCGGTGGCTGGAGCCACCGCGGCCAGGAGCGCTCGACCGGTGGCCCGTGGGGTGGCGTGTGGCTGACCCGCGAGACCGCGGTGTCGATCGATTCGTTCGGGTTCCTCACCGGCCTCGAGGGCACCGATGTCGTGGTCGAACAGCGCCTCGGCCTGCTGCTGCGCGGAGGTGTGCCCCGGTGGGTGACGGTGCGCTCCGAACTGCTTCACGACGACCGGGTGGCGTACGAATGGTGGACCGACACGTGGTTGCACCCGGGAGCGAACGAGGCACACCTGGGGGCACGGCTGGCCGAGCCGCGGTTGTGGTGGCCGTGGGACCACGGCGAACCGTTCCGCTACCGACTGCGCACGGTGGTGGAGGACGGTGACACCGGCGAGGCGCTGGTGACGGACGAGCGCATGGTGGGACTGAGGTCGATCGAGGTCGGCGGCGACTGGGTGTGGCGTGTCAACGGTCGGCCTGTGTTCGTGCGCGGCTGCAACTACATCGGGGAGCAATGGTTGTCGGCGCTCGCTCCCGAACGTGCGGCGGCCGACGTCGCGCTGGCGGTGGGGGCCAACCTGAACACCCTTCGCGTGCACGCCCACGTCACTGCGCCGGCGTTCTACGACGAGTGCGACGCGGCCGGGGTGCTGGTGTGGCAGGACCTGCCGATGCAGTGGGGCTACGCGGACAGCGCCGACGTCTACCGGGTCACCCGGCAGATGGCCGCCGAGGTGGTCGACCTGCTGGGCTGGCGGCCGTCGGTGGTGTACTGGGCCGCGCACAACGAGGCACCGTGGAACGAGCCGTGGATGATGGACGACGCTGGTTCGTTCCGGCCCGACCGCAACCAGCGCCTCGACCACGAGTTGGCCGCACTGTTCCGACGCCTCGACCCCTCGCGGCCGGCACTCGCGAACTCTGGCTCGGGCGACGGCCACACCTACCCCGGCTGGTACCACGGGCACTGGAC
>JBJTXX010000605.1:0-2498 GCA_046082485.1 Actinomycetota bacterium | reverse complement strand
TGCAAGGTCGACGTCACCAAGACCGACGACATCATCAACGCGGTCGAGATGGCCAAGAGCATGGGCCCGTTGCGGGTGTTGGTGAACTCGGCGGGCATCGGTTGGGCGCAGCGCACGGTGGGCCGCGACGGCTCGTACGATTCGGCAGCCAACCTCGACGCGTACAAGAAGGTCATCGCGATCAACCTGATCGGAACGTTCGACTGCATCCGTCTCGCGGCCACGGCCATGAGCACCACCGAGCCGCTGGAGTACGGCGAGCGCGGTGCGATCGTGAACATCGCCTCGGTGGCGGCGTTCGACGGCCAGATCGGCCAGGCCAGCTACTCGGCATCGAAGGGTGGCGTGGTCGGCATGACCCTGCCGATTGCCCGCGACCTCGCCGCGGTCGGCGTGCGCGTCAACACCGTGGCCCCGGGCCTGATCGACACCCCGATCTACGGCCAGGGCGACGCCAGCGAGGCCTTCAAGCAGAACCTGCAGAAGGGCGTGCTGTTCCCGCAGCGTCTGGGCTTCCAGGAGGAACTGGCCTCGATGGTGGTCGAGTGCGTCACCAACAGCTACATGAACGCCGAGACCATCCGGGTCGACGGCGGCATCCGCATGCCACCGAAGTGATCCCGTCCGACCGAGGTCGGCCGATGATGTGAGAACGGGGTTTCCGCCCGGGTTCGCCCGATGCGGGAACCCCGTTGTCGCGTCTCAGGTCGTGTAGTCGGCGTTGATGCGGATGTAGCCGTCGGTGAGGTCGCAGCCCCACACCGTCGCCGAGTGCGACCCGCCCGTCGCGAGGCTGACGTGGATCAGCACGTCGGTGCCGCGCATGTAGTGCGACAACTGGTCGAGTCCGGCCTGGTCGAGTTGCGCCGGGTAGACGTCCAGTGTCCCGAAGCGGATGACCACCCGGGTCTGGTCGACCTCGTCGGCGTTGGTGCTCTTGCCCACCGCCATCGCCACCCGACCCCAGTTGGGGTCGGCGCCGTGGACCGCCGTCTTCACCAGCGGCGAGTTCACGATCGCCTTGGCCACGTGTTTGGCCTGCGCGGCCGACGATGCGCCGTCGACGGTGACCTCGAGCAACTTCTCGGCGCCTTCGCCGTCGCGGGCGATCTGCTTGGTGAGCGATGTGCACACCTCCAGCAGGGCTGCCTCGAGCGCGGCCGGGTCGACGGGCCCAGCAGCGCCGCTGGCCAGCACCACCGCGGTGTCGCTGGTGGAGGTGTCGCTGTCGACCGAGACGCAGTTGAAACTGCGGTCGACCACGCGGCGGAACATCGCGTCGATGTCCGCGCTGCTGATCTGCGCGTCGGTGAACACCATCGAGATCATCGTGGCCATGTTCGGCTCGATCATCCCCACTCCCTTGGCCACGCCCACGACAGTGGCGCCGCCGGCGGTGGCCGTGGCCGACTTCTTCACGGTGTCGGTGGTCATGATGCCGCGGGCGACCGCATCGGCGTCGGCTCCCGGCAGGGGGGAAGGGATCGATGCGAGGCCGGCGCGGATGCGTTCCATCGGGTAGCTGCGGCCGATCACGCCGGTAGAGGCGATGAGCACGTCGCCGGGGTCGCAGCCCAGTGCGGCCGCCACCCCTGCCACCACTTCCTCGGCATCGGCGATGCCCTGCGCGCCCGTGGCGACGTTGGCGTTCTTCGACACCACCACCATCGCCCTGGCGCGGCCGTCGGCGATGTTGCGCCGGCTGAGCAGCACACTCGCGCCGGCGAACGAACTCTGCGTGAACACGGCGGCTGCGCTGCACGTGGTGTCGGCGGCCACCACGGTGAAGTCGTCGGTGTGGTCCTTCACGCCCACGTTGGTGACGTGGCAGCGGAAACCCTTCGGCAGTTGCAGTGTCATGGCCTCGACAATCCTTCGCTGGCGAGATGCTGGCGCACCTTGGTGAACAGCCGCCCCAACGCTGCCATGTCGTCGTCGCCGAGGGGGTCGACCAAGTGCTGCCGCACCCCGTCGACATGCGTGGGGGCGGCGGCCTCGAGCTTTGCGAAACCCTCGTCGGTGAGGTGCGCGTAGAGCACCCGTCGATCGTGCTCGCAGGGGCGGCGCTCCACCCAGCCGGTGCGCACCATGCTGTCGAGTCGGCGGGTGAGCCCGCTGGGGGAGAGGCGCAGCGCTGCGGAGAGATCGCACATGCGCATGCGGTGGTCGGCGGCCTCGCTGATGTTCACCAGCACCTCGTAGTCACCGTGCGAGAGGCCGTGCGGCTCGAGGTCGGCCTCGAGCGCCGCGGCCAGGTCTCGGGCGGTCTCGACGTAGGTGCGCCAGGAACGCTGTTGGTCCGGCGTGAGCCATTTCGTCATGCCCGAGAGCGTACCGAAGAGTTTTCGTGACGAACAGTTGCGAAGCGAACAATCGCCTTGTAAGGTACTTGCGTCCGCAATAACCGGAAGGAACCTCCAATGTCCGCACCCCTCGATCTCGCCCCCGGCACCTGGACCGTCGACGGTCGCAACGGGCACCTGCTGAGCGCCGACTTC
>JBJTXX010000604.1:0-964 GCA_046082485.1 Actinomycetota bacterium | reverse complement strand
GCGCCACGATGCCGCCGAAGCGCACCGTCACGTCGTTCACCTCGAGCAGCATCACGCCGTCAGCAACCCTTTCCGTGCGCCACGCCCGTCGGGGCACGTGGGAACATCGGTGACAACGTAGTCCGTGGGGTCGCAGAGGTCGAACGGCGTAGCCTAACTTCTGGCCCATGGCGGCCGCACCCGACCTCGAACAGTTCCGGGCCGAGGCCCGCGAGTGGCTGGCGGCCCACGCCCGGCAGCGGGCCGCAGCCGTCGACCCGGCGAGCGCCGAGTGGGGTGTCGGCAGCGACGACGTGGCCGTGTTCCACAACCTGCCGCCCGACGTCGAGCGCGATCGGTTGCTGGAGTGCCGACGCTGGCAGCAGGCGAAGTTCGACGCCGGCTACGCGATGATCAACTGGCCCGAGGCACTGGGCGGCCGGGGCCTGCCCACCTCGTTCCTGCGGGCGTACAACAACGAGGAAGCCCGGTTCGAGGTGCCCAACGGCGGCGAGTTGCCGCCCACCTCGATGGGGCTGATCGCCACGACCGTGGCCGCCTTCGGCACCCCCGAGCAGCAGCAGCGCTTCATCCGTCCGTTGATGCGACAGGACGAATGGGGTTGCAAGTTGTTCAGCGAGCCCTCGGCCGGCAGCGACCTCGCATCGCTCACCACCCGTGCGGTCGCCGACGGCGAGGAGTGGATCCTCGACGGCCAGAAGGGGTGGACGTCGGGTGCACGGTTCGCGCAGTGGGGCCTCGCCATCACGCGCACCGACCCGTCGGTGCTCAAGCACCGTGGCCTCACGGCGTTCATGGTGCCGCTCGATGCACCGGGCGTGGAGATCCGTCCCATCCGACAGATGAGCGGGGGCGCCAACTTCAACGAGGTGTTCCTCACCGGCATGGCCGTTGGCTTCGCGCTCGGCGCCGTCACCGAGGTGGCGCTCGTACGGCCGGTGGCGAAGAAGTCGCAGTTCGCGGT
>JBJTXX010000603.1:0-7308 GCA_046082485.1 Actinomycetota bacterium | reverse complement strand
CCGAGCACCAACTCGTCGCCGGGGGAGAGGTAGGCAGCCTCGCCGTGGTGCAGCGGGCCGCAGTCACCCTCGGTGCACACCACGATGCTGCGGCCCTCGCTGCGCCATGGCAGGCGGCCGGCGACGTCGAGACGAGTGACCACGAACGGGGCGTCGGGCGTCGGGTAGCGCCACACGCCGGGTGTCGACTCGAAGGGACGGATGACGGGGTGGTGCAGCGGTTCGAACCGCAGCAACCGCAGCAGTTCCTCGACATCGACGTGCTTGTTGGTCATGCCGCCGCGCACCACGTTGTCGCTGGCACCCATGACCTCGACGCCCACGCCGTGCAGGTACGCGTGCAGGTTGCCGGGGGTGAGGTGGATGGCCTCGCCGGGCGACAGCAGCACCCTGTTGAGGAACAGCGTCACCACCACGCTGGGGTCGGCCGGGTACCTACGATCGAGCCCCGCCACCAGGCGGGCCTCCGTGCTGTCGTGGAGGCGACAGGCCATCACCACATGCACAGGGTCCACCTCTCGTCGGTAGAGCGCGGCGACTGCGGCCTCCAGGCCATCGGATCTCAGCAGGGCCGCGAGGTCGTGTGCGCCGAGCGAGTGCAGCAACTGCTCGGTGTCACCGAGTGGCCGGAATCCGCACAGGGCATCGAACGGCGTGAGAGCGATCAGCACCTCGGGCTTGGCGTTGCGGTCACGGTAGATGCGGCGAGGGTCCCCGATGGCCAGCCCTGCGGCCTCCTCGCGGTAGTACCCGGCGGTTGCGGTCGCCGTGTCGGGGTGGGTCTGCAACGACAGCGGCGCTGCGGCGGCGAGCAGCTTCACGAGGTACGGCAGGTCGCCCGACACCTCGCGGAGCGGTGTGCCGCCGTCGGTGGTGGCGGGCCCACCGTGGTGGGTGCCCAACCACCATTCCGCCCACGGCCTGCCATCGGTTGCCCGGCCGAGCATGCGCGGGATGGCCTCGGCGTCCCCCCAGGCGTAGTGCTGTGCAACTCCGCGGATCGGCAGCACGGCTAGAACAGCCTCAACTCGTCGGGGCGCATGCCCCGCAGTTCGTCGTAGTCGACCTCGACCCAGCGGAATCCGCGAGCCTCGGCGAGCACACGCGCCTGGGGCTTCACGCTCTGCGCCACGAAGACGCCGCGCACCGAACCGAGCGTGGAGTCGAGGTGCAGTCGCTCGATGTAGCGCGCCAACTGCTCGACACCGTCGATCTCGCCGCGTCGTTTCACCTCCACCGCCACGACCTGTCCGTTCGCATCGCGGCACACGAGGTCGATCGGGCCGATGGCGGTCGGGTACTCGCGCCGCACCAGCGTGAGGCCGTTCTCGATGGCATGTGGCGATGCCGCCAGCAGTTCCTGCAGGTGGGCCTCCACGCCGTCCTTCTGCAGGCCCGGGTCCTCGCCGAACTCGTGCTGCGAATCGGCGAACACCTCGAGCAGTCGGATGGTGAGCTCCTCACCCTTGGGGTTGGTGACCGTCCAGTGATCGCCGTGGTCGGTGATCGTGTTCGGGGCGTTCATCCAGTTCAGCGGCTTGTAGGCGCCGCCATCGGCGTGGATGGCGACGCAGCCGTCGGCCTTCACCATCACGAGGCGCACCGCCTCGGGCAGGTGGGCATCGAGGCGTCCCCGGTAGTCGACAGTGCAGCGGGCAACCACGAGACGCACGGGTGGTGACCTTACCCGTGCGTCAGCGCGTGACGTGATCGCGCATGCGCCGCTGGATGAGGTCGCGGCGGGCCTGCAGTTCGCGGTAGGTGAGACTGTCGGTCGAGGTGTCGACACCGAGGCTGGCCTTCACGCCGTCCATGCTGATCTCGACGCTCGTGTGGTCGATGCCCAGTTCCCGGCCCAGACGTTCGCCGTGGCGCTCGGCGAACATCAACGAGATCTTGGCGATCTCGCCGATCAGGTCGAGGTCGGGCGCAAGGCGGGCCATGGCGCCGTCGAGGAACACCATGTTCTTGACGTCAAGCATCAGTTCCTTGGGCAGTTTGGCGCCGTAGCCCAGCAGTGCCTTCACGACCCGCTGCACCTCCGCCACCAACTCCTCGCCCGTGAGGGTGGTGGGGTCGACCGTCGGTTGGTCGAGGCGGAGGTCCTTGATCACGGCCTGCAGGTCGGTGTCCGCAGGCAGGGCGCCCAGGTCTCGCATCGCTGCCATCTGGCCGAGCACGTCGTTGGTGGTGGCGCCCAGCATCAGCCGCAGGAAGGCCAGCCGTCGTTCACCGGTGAGCCGGCCGACGATGCCGAAGTCGAGCAGCGCGGTGCGACCGTCTTCCAGCACCAGCAGGTTCCCGCCGTGCAGGTCGCCGTGGAACACGCCGAACACCATGGCGCCCTCCATGAGGGCCACCATCGCAGTGCGCACGACATCCTCGGTGTCGATGCCAGCGCCCTGCATGCCGGCGACGTCGTCGAAGTTGAAGCCGTGCACACGCTGCATCACCAGTACGCGGCGCGTCACGAGCCGGGGGTGGGGGCGAGGCACCACGTAGCCGTGGTTGCCGAGTTCGTGCAGCATCGCCGCGATGTCGACCATGTTCGCGGCCTCCATCCGGAAGTCGAGTTCCTCCACGATGGTCTCGGCGAACAGTTCCACGAGGGCCGGCGGGTTGGCGAGCGACGCGATGGGAATACGGCCGACCAGGAAGGGGGCCAGCCACGCCATCACCCGCAGGTCGTTGCGCACGAAACGGGCGACCGATGGCCGCTGCACCTTCACCACGACGGATTCACCGGTTCGCAGCGTGGCGGCGTGCACCTGGGCGATCGAGGCGGCGGCGATCGGGGTGCGCTCGAACGAGGAGAACACGTCCTCCAGCCGGCAGCCGAGGTCAGCCTCGACCACGGTGCGGACCACGTCGAACGGCTCGGCGGGCACCTGATCGCGGCACTTCTTGAACTCGGCGACCAACTCGGGCGGGAACAGTCCCTCGCCGCTCGAGATGATCTGGCCGAGCTTGATGTAGGTCGGGCCCAGCACCTCGGCGGCCTGACGCAACCGCAGCGAGACATCGGCCCGGGCCTGCTCGGGGGTGTCGTACCTGCCCCGTCGCTTCCTGATGAGCCAGGGCACCACGGCCTTGGTGAGCGTGCGCACCACCGCCACGACCCGGCGACCGGGGGGCACCTTCGCCGAGCGGGTGAGACGGGGCACCTCGGCCTGCGCCGCTGCTCGGAGGTCGGCGGCCACTGACATCCAGCGGATGTCGTTGCGCTGCAGGGTCCAAGGGCCCTGCTCGGTGAAGGCGGCCCAGGTGCGGTCGGTGAGTGCGGACATGAGGAGTCCATGATCGCAGCGGCGCCCGCGATCTTCCACGCGGAGCGGCAGCACTTCGGTCATAGTCCCACCGAGCGAAAGGGTGTGATTATCATCCGCTCACCGACGAGCCGTGGGGGACTTCAGTGG
Source organism: Actinomycetota bacterium (assembly GCA_046082485.1). Classification (GTDB taxonomy): domain Bacteria; phylum Actinomycetota; class Acidimicrobiia; order Acidimicrobiales; family Ilumatobacteraceae; genus UBA668. The sequence continues at coordinate 3,892 of JBJTXX010000603.1, read as the reverse complement.
CCGACAAGTACTACGTGACCGACACCGACCTTTCGGAGCGGTTCCCGATCTACACCCGAGCCAACGTGGGGGAGGTGTTCCCCGACCCGGTGACGCCGCTCACCAGCGAGACGGCGCTGTTCGACGCCGAACTCGGCTGGCGCGATGCGTGGATCCGGATGGGAGCGTTCGATCCCGATGAGTTCCCGGCCGACACCTTCTGCCAGCTCGGCGTGCAGGGCGGCTACTGCTACCTGAACGCGTCGCTGATCCGCCTGTTCGGCGAACGGGCCCCGGGCCTGAGCTGGCAGGCGATGGACGAGCAGTTCTTCGGCGCCCAGCCGGGCATCCCGCCGTACCAGGAGATGCCGGGCGACGTGCGGCCCGACCTCAGCGAGAAGATCGGGGGGACCTTCGTGTGGGTGCTGTCGCAGGGCAGCCTCTCCGATCTCGAGGAGCTCACCCGTGACCGCAACGAAACCAAGGCCCTGCGTGAGCAACGGCCCGAGGTCTGGAAGTTGACCAAGGAGGAACTGTGGCAGCGGTACCTCGAACTGGTGCCGGTGCACCGTCGCCTGTTCGCCCAGCACCTCTTCACCACCTACATGGCTACCGTGCCGGTGGGCATCATCACCGCCGTTGCCACGGCCGTCGGTCGACCCGACCTGATCATGCCGATCATCGCCGGCATCGGCGAGGTCGACTCGGCCGAGCCCAGTCATGCGATGTGGGCGTTGTCGCGGCTCGACCCCGACTCGCACGAGTTCGGTGAGGGCTTCGAGCAGTTCCTCTACGAGTTCGGCAGCCGTGGCCCGAACGAGTGGGAGGTCCGCTCGCCGACCTGGGAGACCAAGCCGTCGCTGGCGCTCGCCGCCATCGACCGAATGCGCCAGGCTCCCGACTCGGCGAACCCGGCACTGAAGAATGCCGAACGCGCAGCGGAGCGCGAGCAGGCGGCGGCCACCCTGCTGGCAATGGTGGAGGCCGACCCCGCCACGCACGGCCAACTGGCCGCGGCGATCGCGTCGTCGCGTGCGTGGCTGCCCGGCCGCGAGCGCACCAAGACGAACAACATCCGCCTCATCCACGAGATGCGCGTGGTGATGCGCGAGGTCGGCCGCCGCATGGTGGAGGCCGGGGCATTCGACGAGATCGAGGATTTCGGCTTCGTGCGCAAGAGCGAGATGCTGCACCTCTTCGCCGATCCGACGTCGCTGACCGCCACCGTGAGGTCGCGGCGCGCCGAGTACCGCCAACTCGAGCAGCTCGTGCCACCGTTCGTGTTCGTCGGCCACGCCGAGGCGCCCGACACATGGCAGCGGCGCGATGCCGCCGCTGCCGACCGTCTGGGTGCGGGTGATGTGCTGGCCGGTATGTCGGGGTGTCCCGGCTCGGCCGAGGGCATCGCCCGGGTGGTGCTCGATTCCAGCGACCCGTTCGCGCTCGAGCCGGGCGACATCCTCGTCGCGCCGATCACCGACCCTTCGTGGACGCCACTATTCGTGCCCGCAGCCGCGGTCGTGGTCGACGTGGGTGCCCCGCTCAGCCACGCCATCATCGTCAGCCGCGAGTTGGGCATTCCCTGCGTGATCAGCGCCACCGACGCAACGCGGCGCATCCCGAACGGGGCGCGCATTCGTGTCGACGGCAGCACTGGGTTGGTCACGATTCTCGAAACACCCTGACTTCGGGGTTATGGCCACCTGAGTGACCACTCAGATCGTCGATCAGCACCCCGACGACCTCGTCAGCGTGCTCGGCAGTCGCATCGCCTACAAGTGGGTCGTCGCGATCGTCTACGTGTCGGCGTTGTTCCTCGACATCCTCGACACCACCATCGTCAACGTCGCCCTGTTCTCGATGGGCAAGCAGTTCCAGACCGACGCGATCGAGTGGGTCGTGCTCGGCTACACGCTCAGCCTGGCCGTGTGGATTCCCACCAGTGGATGGCTGGGTGACCGGTTCGGCACCAAGAAGACGTTCCTGTTCGCACTCGGGGCGTTCACGGTGGGTTCGATCGCGTGCGGTGCTGCCCAGAGCATCGGTCAACTGATCTCCTTCCGTGTGCTGCAGGGTGTCGGTGGCGGCATGCTCACGCCGGTGGGCGTGGCGATGCTGTTTCGGGCGTTCCCTCCCGCAGAGCGGGCGAAGGCGTCGACGGTGGTGATGATTCCCACGTTGCTCGCACCCGCCCTCGGGCCGGTGCTGGGTGGGCTGATCACCAGCACGTCGTGGTTGGGCTGGCGATGGATCTTCTTCGTGAACGCTCCCATCGCTGCCGTGGCGATGTGGTTCGGTCTGCGCTACCTGCGCGAGCACCGAGAGCCGACGGCACGGAACTTCGACCTGGCCGGCTTCGTGCTCTCGGGAGCAGCGTTGGCGCTTGTGGTCTACTCGCTCAGCGAGGGGCCCCGGGCGGGCTGGACCTCCTCGCTCGTGCTCGTGACCGGTGCGCTCGGCGTGCTGTTCTCGATCGCGACGGTGCGGGTGGAGCTTCGTGCACCGAACCCGATGCTCGACCTGCGACTGCTCGGCAACCGCATGTTCCGGCAGTGCAACATCGTCAGCTTCTTCTCCGGTGCCAGCTTCCTCGGCGTGATGTTCGTGATGCCGATCTACCTCCAGAACCTGCGCGGCATGTCCGCGCTGCAGAGCGGGCTCACCACGTTCCCGCAGGCGTTCGGCGTGATGATGTCGTCGTTCCTGGCCGGGCGCCTCTATGCCACGGTGGGGCCCCGTCGGCTGATGGCAGGCGGCTTCTTCGCAGCGTCGTTGGCCATCACCCTCTACGTGTTCCTCACCGTCGACACCGACCTGTGGCTGATCCGCGGCCTGATGTTCCTGCGCGGATTGTGCATGGGGTTCGCGTTCGTGCCGATGCAGGCAGCGAGCTATGCGACGATCGCCCCGTCACAGAACGGCAGGGCGTCCTCGTTGTTCAGCACGCAACGTCAGGTGGGTGTGTCGGTGGGTGTGGCGGTGTTGGCGAGTCTGCTGGCCTCGTTCCGGGCACTCGACCCGCGACTGGCTGCCTGTGCCGGTTCCAGTGATCCGGTGTGCACCGCCAGCATCGACCGCGCTCTGACCGGCGTGCACTGGGGTTTCGGCACGGCAATCGTGTTCGCGTTGGTCGCGACGGTGGCCGCCCTGTTCATCCGCGGCGAGGACGCTCAGGCGACGATGGCGGCGCGGCGCCGCTGAGGCACCGGTCCGCGGCGACGGACAGGTTCAGAACCCTGCGCCGTGGGCGTGGTCGCACAGGCGCTCTTCGCCCGCCACGATCTGCCCGGCACCCACACCCTCGAGCGCAGCGAACGGGCCGCACTTGTGCGGTGTGATCCAGACATGGATCATCGGCGCCGGGCGGAACTTCACGAGCGGGGCGTTGCAGTTGCCCTGGCCGTTCGTGAGTCCGGCCACCCGCGGCTGCACCGGATCGTTGGTGAAGCACAGGTTGTCGTGGATGTGCCACTGCGTCAGCGGTCCGCCGATGTCGGGCACGTCCTCGAGCTTCACGGTGTCGGGCAGCATGTACATCGCGCTGACCAACTTCTTGGTGCCGTCGGGCTGCGGCTCGTACACGAGGCTCTCGGGATGATCGGGGTCGAGCGTGATGTCGTCGTTGATCCAGGACCACTGGATGAAGTGCTCGTGGCCGGTGATGCCATCACCGATGCTGCGGAAGCCGGCGGCCTCGGCCACCCGGTAGTCGGCCCACTGCGGCAGGCGCACGACGGTGACCGCAACCAGGTTCTCGGCCGCCGCCTGCTGCTCGGGCGTCACACCCGGCATGCCGCTGAGGTCGATCGGCTTGGTTGGGTCGTAGGGCTTGGACTCCGCAGTGGCAGCTGAACCATGGCCGTGGTCATGGCTGTTGCACATGTCCTGGCGCTGGTCATCGGGGACCGCTGCC
>JBJTXX010000602.1:0-12301 GCA_046082485.1 Actinomycetota bacterium | reverse complement strand
GTTCGCACCTACACCGAGACCGCGCAGCGGGCACAGGCCGATGCACAGAAGTCAGGTCAGGAGCGCCAGCAGCGCGTCACCGAACTCGACAACTCGCTGAAGTCGTTCGTCGCCATCGAGGCGGCGCTCGGCCAGGTGGCGGGGGTGCCGGCATGAGCGCCGCAACACCGCCCTCGGTCGCTGACGACGTGCTGGCAGTGGCCCGCGACCTCGTGGCAGCCGCGCCGAATCAGGCCGTTCGCGAGCAGGCGCAGGCCGTCGCCGACCGCCTCAGCGGCCCGCTGCGCGTGGCCATCGCCGGCCGTGTGAAGGCCGGCAAGTCGACGTTGCTGAACGCCCTGGTGGGCGAACGGCTGGCGCCCACCGATGCGGGCGAGTGCACCCGAATCGTCAGTGTCTATCGGCGCGGCCCGGGCTACGAAGTGGTGGCGCGCATGCGCGACGGCCACACCGAACCGCTCGCCTTCACGAGGGCCGGCGGTTCGCTCGACGTGCGCCTCGGGTCCCTCGACGAGAAGGACGTTGCCACCATCGAGGTCTCGTGGCCAACGTCGTCGCTCGAGACCGTCACGCTCATCGACACGCCCGGTCTCGCCAGCATCAACGACGAGAATTCCCGGCGCACCCGAGACTTCCTGGAGGCCGACGCGGACCGGCCGAGCGATGCCGACGCGGTGGTCTACCTCATCCGCCACGCGCACCGCGCCGACGTGCAGTTCCTCGATGCGTTCATGGACCGCAGTGTCACCGCGGCATCTCCGGTGAACGCGGTGGCGGTGCTGAGCCGCGCCGACGAGATCGGTGCCGGGCGACTCGACGCGATGGAATCCTCGGCACGAATTGCCACCCGCTACCAGACCGATCCGCAACTGAAGGGTCTGGTCGCGGCCGTCGTGCCGATGGCCGGCCTGTTGGCGGAGACCGGGCTCACCCTCCGCGAGGACGAAGTGGCCGCACTGCGGATGCTGGCGGCCACGGATGCAGCGGTGCTGGAACGCATGCTGATGTCGGCCGACCAGTTCTGCGACATGTCGAGCAGCGAACTGACCGTCGAGGCCCGACGCGACCTGCTGGCCCGCCTCGGCATGTTCGGCGTGCGACTGGCGATGCGCGAGATCCGCGAAGGGCGCGGCACCACCGCGGCTGCGCTCGGGCCGATCCTCGTGCAGCACTCCGGTCTCGCGAACCTTCGCCAGTTGCTGGTGCGTCACTTCGCTCCGAGGGCACGCGTGCTGCAGGCACGCACCGCCATCACGTCGTTGCGCGCGATCGCCCGCTCGATCAAGGAGACCGCGCCCGCGGTGTCGGCAGACATCGACCGCCGGGTCGAGCAGGTGGAGGCCACCACCGTGCAGTTCGCCCAGGTGCGCGCCGCGCACCTGGTGGGCAGTGGCGCGGTGAACGTGACGGCGACGGAACGCTCGGAACTGGAGATGCTGCTCTCGGGAGTGGCACCGGTGGCGATGCTGAACCTGCCCCCCACGGCGACCGCCGATCAGGTGCGAGCCGAGGCCTTGCAGGGCATCACCAAGTGGCGCACGGCAGCCGGCGACCCGCTCGCCGACCCCACCTACATCGAGGTCTGCGACGTGGCCGCGCGCACGCTCGAGCAGGTGTACGCGAACGCCGGCTGACGCCAGCGATCACCGCTGCTCGGTCACGGTTCGGCGATCAGCCGCAACGCGGTGCCGTCGGTGAACACCAGGCCCCCGGACGGGTTGCAGGTCATCGCGCCCAGTTGACCCACCGACGACTGCTTCGCCGCCACGCCATCGGCCGGGGCCGCGGCCGGGTTGCGCACGATGACGGCACTGATGGCGCCGCCGCCATCGATGCGGATGATCGCCCCGCTGGGGTCGTCGGCCACGTACAGGCGACCGGTCGAGTCGACTGCCAGCCCGTCGACGCCGCCGAACGCCAGAGCACGAGCAGGCGTGCCGTCGGCAGCCCACGTGCCCTCCCCGGAGGCCAAGGGTTCCGTGCCGCCGCCCGCCACCGTGGTGATGATGCCGTCGGGGGTGATGGACCGCACGGCCAGCAGCACGCCGTCGTTGAACACCAGACGCCCGTTGCGGTCGATCACCATCGCGGTGACGAGGCCGATGGGCACGTTCTGCGCAGGCTGACCGTCGCCGTCGACGGGGCCGGGTGTGGCGGCGATGCCGTTGCCGGCGACCAGGCTGAGCGAGCCGTCGGTGCCGCGGCGCACGATGCGGTGGTTCGCGTTGTCGGCGAAGTAGGCGTTGCCGAGCGGATCGATGGCCACCGGGCCGGGCTGGGCGCCGAGCCCTGCTGCGGACAGCGGCACGACGAGGGTGTTCGTGCCGCCGGCGAACGTCCAGAGGCCGTCCTCTGCCGTCACGAACACTGTGCCGTCGTCGGCAACGGCGATACCGCCGGCGACCCCGGCAGATTCGGGAAGTTGCGCGAACAGTTCCACCTGCTGGCCGACGATGCGCAACAGGGTGCCGTCGGCGTTGGCCACGTAACCGACACCGGTCGTGTCGAACGCAACCGCCACCACCCCGGCGACGCCCGCCTGCAGCGCTGGGCCGGGAATGCCGCCGGGCGGGTTGCCGAACGCGAGCCGGTCGACCGCCCCGTCCGAGCCACGCAGCGGCGGGCCCGCAAACGTCGTGGTGGTCAGCTCGGTGCTGCCGGGCACGGTGGTGGGCAGTTCGGTGCTGCCGGGCACGGTGGTCTCGGGCGCCACGGTGGGCAGCACGGTGGTGCCGGGCAGGGTGCTGTCGGCGGAGCCGCGGCCCTTTCCGCCGCGCAACAGGAAGAAGCCACCGACCACGAGTGCGCCGACCACGAGTGCGGCGATGATCGCCAGCGGCGCCCTGCTGCGCCCCTTCGCGGCGGGTGCCGGCGAGGTGGGAAGTGGCGCGCGAGTCGGTGCCTGCCATGCGGTGTCGGCCGGGGGCGCCGGGGTGGCGGCCGCCGCGCCGATGGCGGCGCCAGCGGCCACCGCAGTCGGCGGCGGCAGGCTGGGTGCGGCCAGGGTGGGGGGCGCAGCGGCTGGCACTGCTGCGGCACCCGCGAGCGCTGCGCCGGTGGCGATGGCCATCTTCGGGTGGGCGTCGAGCACCACCGGCCGACCGGTGGCCGAACGCACCATCTCGGCCACCACCGGCATGCGTGACGAGCCACCCACCAGCAGGATGCGGCTCACCTGATCCATGGTGATCCCGGCGGACTGCACGGCGCACTCGAGCGCCCGCACGGTCTCGGCGATGCGCGGCCGCACCATGGCCTCGAACTCGTCGCGGGTCAGTCGAACCGCGGTGTTCACGCCCGGCACAGTGACCTGGATGGTGGTGTCGCTGTCGACCGACAGGGCCTCCTTCGCCCGCCGACTGTCGACGCGCAGCCGGGCCTGAGCCGGCAGCGTGTTCGGGTCGTTGCGATCGGCGCCCGACACCAGGCCCCCCACCGAACGGTCGACGTGGGCCATCACCGCTTGGTCGAAGTCGATGCCGCCGAGGCGTTCCATGCCCTCGGGCATCCCGATCAGTTCGAAGCCGGTCGCGCTGCGACGCAGCAGGGCAGCGTCGAACGTGCCGCCGCCGAAGTCGTAGACGGCCACGACCTCGCCGGGGGCGATCTGCTGCTGCCGCGAGTACGAGACCGCGGCAGCCTCGGGTTCCGTGAGCAGTTGCACCCGCGAGGATTCGAGACCGGCGAGCTGCGCTGCCTCCAGCAGGGCGCCGCGCTTGTACTCCGAGTAGTTCGCCGGGTGTGTGAGCACCACCATCGAAGGGGCCTCGCCCTCGCGCTCGGTGGCCACGCGCACGATGTCGCGCAGCATGTGGGCCATCAGCGACTCGATGCTCTGCGTCTGGCCGCCGATCACGATGGGCACGGGGTCGCCCAGGCGCCGCTTGAACTCGCGGGCCGCGCGCGCCGGCTCGATCGCCGCCCGTCGGTCCGCGGCGTCACCCACCAACACACCGCCGTCCTCGCGCAGCAACACCACGGAGGGGATCTGCGCCGCGTCGGTGCCCAACTGCAGCGGCTCGGCGCTGGTGCCCCGGCCGACCGCAGCGGCAGAGAACGTGGTGCCGAGATCGACACCGAGTGCGTAACTGGTCATGCACGGGCTCCAGACGTCGGGGTGCTTCCGTTTCGACCGCTACGGTAATCGCTCGCCGGGTCGCCGTCGGCGGTGGCCGAAGATCGCCGCAAGGGAAAGGGCGTCGCGCAATGAGGGTGGGCTTCATCGGTCTCGGGAACATGGGTGCTGCCGCAGCACGGAACGTGCGCCGCGCAGGGTTCGAGTTGTTCGTGCACGACATCCGTCGAGAGGCAGGCCAAGCGCTGGAAGCCGAGGGGGCCACGTGGTGCGCGTCGCCAGCTGAGATGGTGAGTGCCGTCGACGTGGTGATGTCGATGGTGTTCGGGCCTGCACAGATCGAGCAGGTGATGCGCGGTCCGGGCGGGCTGCTGGAGGGCGACTGCAACGGCAAGGTGTGGATCGACCTCACCACCAGCACTCCCGCGTTGATGCGCGAACTCGGCGTGCAGTTCGCTGCGGCCGGCGGATCCGCGGTCGATGCACCGGTCACGGGTTCGATCGACTCGTGCATCCGTGGCGACATGATCCTGTTCGTCGGCGGCGACGACGCGGTGATTGCCGGTGTGCAGCCGGTGCTCGACGCGGTGGGCTTGACCCGCCGTGTCGGTGGGCACGGCAATGGTTACGTCGCGAAGTTGGTGAACAACCAACTGTGGTTCATCCATGCTGCGGCGATCGGCGAGGCGATGGTGGCGGCGAAAGTGGCCGGCCTCGAGCCGGATGTGTGGTGGGCGGCGATGGAGGGCGGCGCAGCGGAGAGTTTCGTGATGCGCCACGACGTGCCGTCGATCTTCGCCGGTCACTACGACCCATCGTTCCGCCTTGCGCTGTGCCTGAAGGATCTCGGGCTGATCGACGACCTGCTCGACGAGGTGGGCACCAGAGCCGAACTGACCCGGGCCGCACATGCACGGTTCGCCGAGGCGGCCGAACGCTATGGCGACGGCGCCGGCGAGATGACGGTGTGCAAGGTGATCGAGGACGACGCCGGGGTGGAGTTGCGCGTGAGCGGCGACTGGGTGGCGCCATGGGAAGTGCGGCACCCGGGCGAGTGAGCCCGGGGAGTGCGGTGCCCGGTCAGGGCAACGGCACGGGCGTGGGTGCGATCGGTTCGATGCGCCACCCCTCGCACACCCCTCGCAGGAGGTTGCGTACACGGCCGTACTCGCTCTCGTCCATCGACAGGCCCCAACGCACCTTGATGGCCGTCCAGTCACCCACGAACCGGCAGACGTCTCCGGCGTTGAGTGGCAGCCAGTTCGAAGGGTCCTTGTCGCTCTTGTCGCGGTTGCTGTCGCCGCTGACAGCGCGCAGGGTGCGGGGGTCGGTGACATCGTTGGCGAAGGCCTCGAGCGCCGCCGGGCCCCACTGCCAGGCGCCGCTGTCCCATGCTTCCTTCAGCGCGACGACATGGTCGATCTCGATGTCCTGGGGTGTCTCGAACATCAGGTCGTCGTAGGGCGAGTACCAGTCGCCGGCCACCACGGTGCACCCGATGGGGTCCATCTGCACGGACGACAGCGAGTCGCGCATCAACACCTCGTCGCGGGTGTCGCAGCCGCCGCCGAACGACGTGGGGTAGCCGAACAACTCGCGGTCGTAGCCGCCGCGGTGTTCGCGCTCCACCCGAACCAGCGTCAACAGGTCGATGGCGAGCGGACGCGAATCGGCGGAGGTGGTGGGGGAGGCCGTGGGAGCCGGGGTCGGCGCCGGCGTGCCCGCTGGCGTGCTCGGTGCGCCGCTCGTCACGGCACCAGTGGTCTCAGTCGCCGGGGCCTCGGTCGACTCATCGGTCGACGCAACCGACGAAACGTCGGCCGACGGCGTGGTCGCATCGGATGACGACGCGGTGGGCGCGGCAGTCGGCCCAGCCGTGCGATCGTCGACCTTCAGGCCGCATCCGACGAGGGCTGTCAACGTGACGAACAGCAGTCGGTCAGAGTGGCGGCGCATCGACGACGAGTCTGATCCAGACGACGTGGTCGCCACGGGGACCATCCGCCGCCTGTGCCCACCGGGCCTCCCAACGTTCGCCCGGAAGGATGCCCCTCACCCGCACGGTGGCGGGGTCACGGTGGGCCGCATTGAGGATGTCGCTCACCAGCTGCGCCGCGGTGTTCTGGGTGTAATAGCGCGGCACGCGCACCCAGTCGCCGTGGTCGCGGGCGTACTGCAGGGTGCGCACCCAGAACGACGTGCGTGGGCGAGGGGAGTCATCGGTCACGGGTCCTGTCCTCCGCTCACGGTTGCTCCCTCGTCTGCGCGTGCTCGGGGATAGTGGCAAAGGATCCGTGGATGGACAACCCTTTTGTACACCGTTTGTCACACCATTTCGCGACAACTCTCGGGATCGAGTGAGTGCAATGTCACCTGATACGCCGCGGTGTGGCGCGTCGGGGCAGTTCGCTGCTCCTTTCTGACGGTTCGACTGGGGTATTCACCTCGCTGAGCAGGAGGAATCCAAGAAAAGTTTGCAACACAATGACTTGTATACAATGAACATTGAATTCTCGGCGTTGATGATCTATCCTGCCCGCATGGCTTCGAAGCGTGGTCCCAAGAACTCCATCACCGATCAGCACAAGGCAGCAATGGCCGAGGGCCGAGTCGAAGGCAGGGTGGTGCGCGACTACCTCGGTGCCCTTCGCAACAGCAAGGGCAAGCCCGGCCGCAAGCGCACGCCCGATTCCGTGTCGCGCCGCCTCGCTGCGATCGAGATCGAACTGCACGATGCCAGCCCGGTGCGCGAACTCGAACTGGTACAGGAACGCATGGACCTGCAGATCGAACTCGAGTCGATGAAGGCCAAGGTCGACCCCGCCACCCTCGAGGCCGGCTTCGTGAAGGTCGCCGCCGCCTACAGCAAGCGCAAGGGCATCTCGTACTCCGCGTGGCGTGCGGTGGGCGTCGAGCCCTCGGTGCTGAAGAAGGCCGGCATCGCCCGCTCGAACTGACACCGGCCGCGCAGCCGATCGCGTGGGATGATCATCCCGTGCGGTCGACAGGAGTGCGCAGGGCATGAGGGCAGCAGTCTACGAACGGTTCGGCGGCGACATCGTCCTGCGCGAGGTCGACGACCCGTCGCCGGCACCCGATGAGTTGGTGGTGCGGGTGTTGGCCGTCGGCCTCTGCCGAAGCGACTACCACGGGTGGCACGGCACCGACCCCGACATCGTCTGCCCACACGTGGGCGGGCACGAGTTCGTCGGGCGCGTGGTCGCCATCGGCGATGGGGTGCGCGGGTTCCGCGAGGGACAGCGAGTCGTGGCCCCGTTCGTGTGTGGCTGCGGCGAGTGCGAGCCCTGCCGTCTGGGCCAGCACCAGGTGTGCCGCCGGCAGCAGCAACCGGGCTTCACCCGATGGGGCGCCTTCGCGCAGTACACCACCGTGCCGTTCGCCGAGGTGAACGCCACCGTAGTGCCCGACGACGTGAGCGACGAGGCCGCGGCACTGGTGGGGTGCCGTGTCTCGACGGCCTACCGGGGCGTGGTCGAGCGCGGTCGTCTCGCAGCGGGGGAGGTGCTGACGGTGCACGGCTGTGGCGGTGTCGGCCTGGCCGCGGTGGCGATGGGCAGAGCGCTCGGCGCCACCGTGGTTGCCATCGACATCTCTGCTGATGCGCTCGCGCTCGCCACGTCACTCGGTGCCGACATCGCGCTCGACGTCAGCGACACCGACGACGTCGGCGAGGCCGTGCACCGGGTAACTGGCGGGGCACACGTGTCGGTCGACTGCCTCGGGCACGCGGTCACCGCGCGCAACTCGGTGCTCGGCCTGAGGGCGTTGGGGCGACACGTTCAGATCGGACTGTTCCCCTCGGCCATGGCTGAGTTCGCGATCTCCAGGGTCATCCGCGACGAGTTGGAGGTGCTGGGTGTGCACGGGCTGAGCGCCTCGCGGTTCCGCGAGGTGCTGGCCCTGATGCGCAACGGCCGGCTCGACCCCTCGGCGATGATCACCCAGCGCATCTCCCTCGACGACGTACCGACGGCTCTGCCGGCGATGGGCCGATTCGCGCACCCGGGCGTCAGCGTGGTGACCACGCTCTGACGGTGACGTCGCCTCGTCCGTCGGGTAGGGTGACCGACAGCGGGTCGGGGTGACGCCCGCTGGCGCAGCGGGCGACGTGCGCGCGGGATTGCGGTCCCGCCCCCTGTCCGGTGCAGCAGCGCCCGTCACCGCGCCAACCCGTGCACAGGTGCGTCGCATCCTCGGCGCAGGACGGAATGCATGGTCCCAGTACGTGAACTCGAATCGGCGGTCTGGTCGATCGCAGACGGACGCGGCTCCGACGCCGACGTCGAACTGCTGCGCGCCGACGAACGGGCATCGCTGCTGGTGCTCGAGCGCCTGATCGCCGACACGGAGGACGACCTCGTCGCGTTGCGCACGCAACGCCCCGCAGCACCCGGCCAGGTGCTCGACGACTTCGCCACCACGCTGCAGTCCCTGCTCGACACCGCTGCGCTGTTGTTGCCCGAGGCCCCCACCTCGCGGTTGCTCGAGTCGGAACCGGTGGCGCCCACCGAGTTCGAGGACCTCGCATTCGAGGAGGTGGAACCGGGCACGGTGCAGTTGCAGGCCACCTGGTTCCAGGGTCAGTTGGTGGTGTGGGCGGGTGGCCGCGGCGTCGACCCCGCCGACCACGATGAACTCTCGAACCGGTTGGAGGCCGTCAGCGGCCCCCCGCACGGCTGGCAGGTGCACAAGGGCGTGCCGTTGCCCGATGGCCGGCGCGCCGATGCACTCTCGATCAGCATGAAGGACGCCCTCGGGTGGTTGGTCGCCGTCGGTGGAGGCGTGGCGCAGGAGGGCGTGGGGCCAAGCGTGTCGTGGCTGGGGCACGTCGCCCTCGAGGGTGTGAGGCTCGTGGCCCGCGGCTCGGTGGTTCCCAGCCTCAAGATCATCAAGCGACCCGACAACGGCCCCGCCGAGGCAGCGGTGCGATGGCTGCCGGCGCTCGCCGATGGCCCCGAGATCGACGCACTGGTGGGCGCCATGCCGGCGACCGTGACGGCGCTCGGCGGCGGCGATGCGAGGTGGGTGTGCTCGTCGGTGGTGTCGACGGTCGTGGAGACCATCGTCCACGAGAGCATCGAACGCATGGAGCTGCCGGCGCAGCCGCCGAACGCGCAGACGGTCACCGACCTGAACGACACCGTCATCGCGCGCATGGATGGCCAGTCGTTCATGGCGAATGCGAACCTCTCCGGGGACCTGTCCCGTCGCCTCGAGCAGTGGGCGCGCGGCGTCACCGCCAACAACCGCCGCAACCTCGTGGTGGAGTTGTCGCCGCCCGAACCGAACGGCGTGTGGGTGGTGTCGGTGAAGGTGCCGCACAAGGGTCGACTGGTGCCCGTCGATGCGGCGCTGCGCACCGAGAGCAGCGCCGGCACGCTGCACGCGGAGTGGATCCGCTTCGGGCGGCTGATGCCGGCGATCGACCGCACCAGCTCGCGTCGCCGCGGTCAGGTCGCCCTCAGCCAGGACGAAGCGTGGGACTTCATGACGACGCTCGGGCCCACGCTTGCGGCGGCGGGTTTCGACGTGCGCGTGCCGGCGATGTCGCGGCGCAAGGCAAAGCCCACGCTGCGCCTGATGGCCGACACCCCTGCAGGTTCGGTCGTCGGTGCGCACCAACTCAGCAATGTCGCATGGACGGTGTTGTTCGGGGATCTGGAACTGACGGCTGCGGAAGTCGCCCATCTCGCCCGGCAGGCACGGCCGTTGGTGCAGTCGAACGGCAGGTGGGTGGAGGTCGACCGAGTCGATCTCGAGAAGGCCGCCGCCGCACTCGCCGAGCGCGAGAAGGTGAAGACCATGACGGGTGCGGAGATCCTCCGCGCCAGCATGGGTCTCGACGATGCAGGGCTATCCGGCGGCACGGTGGTGCACGGCAACAGCTGGGCGGCCGACATCCTGCGCAAGGCGGGCGACGCCTCGGCGGAGCCGGTCACGCAACCTGACGGGTTTGCGGGAGAGCTGCGCACCTACCAGGCGGAGGCGCTCGGATGGCTGGGCTTCCTCGACGCGGCCGAACTGGGTGGCTGTCTGGCGCTCGACATGGGCCTCGGCAAGACGCCCACGATGCTGGCGCACCTCGCCCGTTGCAGGGGCAATGGCCCGGCGTTGGTGGTGGCCCCGGCGGCGGTGGTCGGCAACTGGGCGGCCGAGGCCGCGAAGTTCGCCCCGGGCCTGCGGGTGATGGTGCACCACGGTGCGGACCGCTGGTCCGACAGGGTGCTGGTCGACCGCATCTCCCGTGTCGACATGGTGATCACCACCTACGCCACGGCGGTCCGCGACCTCGAGGCGCTGTGCGAGGTGCAGTGGGGCCGGGTCGTGCTCGACGAGGCGCAGGCGATCAAGAACCCCACCAGCGACACGTCGCAGCAACTGCGCCGGCTGCAGGCGCGCAGTCGCGTCGCACTGACCGGGACACCCATCGAGAACGGACTCGGCGACCTGTGGGCCATCCTCGACTTCACGAACCCGGGTCTGGTGGGTTCACGGGCGACGTTCCTCGCACAGATGTCGGGCGATGGTGAGGCGGCCCTGCGGGCGCTGAACGGCATCCTGCTGTTCCGCCGCACGAAGGCCGAACCCGAGGTGGCCCGCGAACTGCCGGACAAGATCGACGAACTCGACCACTGCACGATGACCCCCGAGCAGATCGGCCTGTATCAAGCGGTGCTCGATTCGCTGGTGGCCGAGGTCGGCGACCCCGACGGCAAGGAGGCCGCGCAGGGGGCCATCCTCGCCGCCATCACGGCGCTGAAGCAGATCTGCAACCACCCGGCCGCATATCGCGACGACGGTGGGCCGCTGGCCGGCCGTTCGGGAAAGCTGGCCCGGCTGGAGGAGATCGTCGAGTCGGTGTTCGCCTCGAACGAGCGTGTGCTGGTCTTCACCCACTTCGCCACGTGGGGGCGTCGCCTCGCCACGCACCTCTCGGAGGTGTTCGGCACGAAGGTCGAGTGCTACGACGGCAGTCTGGCCCGAAGCGTACGCGACCGCATGGTGGTGGAGTTCCAGCAGAACACCGGGCCGGGGGCGATGGTGCTGTCGTTGAAGGCGGGTGGCACCGGGCTGAACCTCACCAACGCCAACCACGTCGTGCTCTACGACCGCTGGTGGAACCCCGCGGTGGAGGACCAAGCCCGCGACCGGGCATGGCGCATCGGCCAGAGCAAGACCGTGATCTCGCACCGCCTCGTGTGCCCGGGCACGGTCGACGAGCGGGTGGAGGAAGTGGTGGCCGGCAAGCGACACATCGCGAACCTGGTGCTGCCCGCCAGCAGCTCGCTGGCCGATCTCAGCGTCGACCAACTCCGTGTGGCGTTGGGCCTGCGCCCCGACGAACTGCTCGCAGGAGACGACCAATGAACCAACCGCAACGGCCCCGGTCCGAGAAGCGTCGCCGTCCCAGCGCCAAGCGCGGCCAGCAGGGCCGTCAGGCCAACGACCTGTGGCGCACCCCGCCGCCGCTGCCCGAGGTCGAGCCCATCCCGTTGCCCAACGAAGTCGGTGCGATGCTCCGCTCGCTCGGTGAGCCGCCGATGGCCAACAGCACCACGGCGGCCGCGTACTTCGGCACGGTCGTCGAGCGTGCCGCCGCCGTTGCGTTGGCGCTCGCGGTGAGCGCCGATGTGCTCGGCCGCGGCGACGACTGACGGGCCGGCGCCGAACGGTCGCTGAACGGCCGCCGACTGGTGACGTTGGTCCCGGGACGGGGCAGCCCTCCGGAGCGCACACTGGAGCCGGAGGTGGTTCACCATGAGCACAGTTCCCCCGGTGGTGGTGGGTGTCGACGGGTCCGAGCATGCGGGCCGGGCGTTGCGGTGGGCGATCGATGAGGCGCGCTCGCACGGTTGGCCGATCCTGCTCGTCCACGGCATCGAGTTGGGCGTTGCTGCTGCCAGCCCCTACGGCAGCGGCGTCGTGCTCGAGCAACTGCAGGAAGCCGGCCAGCAGGTGCTCGAGGAGGCGGTGCGAGTGGTGAAGGACGCCGGCGTACCGGTCGAGACCAGGATGGAGGTCGGCTCCAGCGCCCATGCACTCATCGAGGCATCCCGCGGGGCGGCCATGCTGGTGGTGGGCAGCAGGGGGCACGGAGGTTTCGCCGGGCTCCTGCTGGGCTCGGTCTCCTCGGCGTGCGTGCACCACGCCCACTGCCCCGTCGTCGTCCTCCGCCCCACCCCCTCGCGAACTCAAGTTCCTCGG
>JBJTXX010000601.1:0-4294 GCA_046082485.1 Actinomycetota bacterium | reverse complement strand
GATCTCGTGGCCCCGATAGGTCTCGGCATGGCCGCGCTGGCGGCCGAAGCCCTGCACCTCGGTGATGGTGACGCCCTGCACGCCGAGGTCGGCGATGGCCTGCCGCACGTCATCCACCTTGAACGGCTTGACGATGGCGGTGATCAGTTTCATGTGTGTGTCTCTCTCGTTCTCTCGTGTGGCCGGTCAGTCGTTGTAGGCGAGGACGCCCATCTCGGGCAGGTCGAGACCGCCGACCTCGTCGGCCTCGCTCACACGGATGCCGCCCTTGGTGAGCTTGTTCTGGATGGTGAAGAAGGCGTAGGCGATGCCGAAGATGACGGTCCAGATCACGACGACACCCAGCAACTGGGCGCCGAACTGGCCCCAGTCGCCCTTGATGATGCCCTTCACGCCTTCACTGCCGGAGAGGTTCCAGCCGGCGCCGTACCTGCCGTTGGCGAAGATGCCCACGGCCAGCACGCCGAACGTGCCGTTGACGCCGTGCACGGCGAAAGCGCCCACGGGGTCGTCGATCTTCTTCCTGTCCAGCAGGAACACGGCCTCGATGGTGAGCACCGGGGCGATGGCACCGATGAGCGCAGCGGCCCACGGGGCCACGAACGCACAGGGTGCGGTGATGGCGACGAGGCCGGCCAACATGCCGTTCACCATCATGCCGGGGTCGGGCTTCCCGGTGCGCCAGGTGATGTAGTACATCGCCACCACTGCGCCGATGGCAGCTGCGATCGCGGTGTTGGCGGCGACGGTGGCGAACTGGATGTCGGTCGCAGCGAACGTGGAGGCTGCGTTGAATCCGAACCAGCCGAACAGCAGGATGAAGCAGCCGGTGATGGCCATCGGGATGTTGTGCCCGGGGATGGCGCGGGGCTTGCCGTCGGGGCCGAACTTGCCGATGCGCGGGCCGAGCACGATGGCGCCGGCGAGTGCCGCCGCACCGCCCACGGCGTGCACCACACCCGAACCCGCGAAGTCCACGTAGCCGGCGCCGAGGCCGAGGCTCGACCAGGTCTTCGCCAGCCAGCCGCCGCCCCACGTCCATGCTGCGAACAGCGGGTAGTAGAAGGCGCCGCAGAACAGACCCCAGATCACGAAGCTCTTCCACTTCCAGCGTTCGGCCATCGAGCCGGTGGGGATGGTGGCCACGGTGTCCATGAAGGCCACCATGTAGAGGAAGAAGCCGAGCAGTGCAGGGCTGGCTGCGTCGCCGAGGTGACCGTAGGCCCAGTACAGCAGGCCGCCGTTGTCGCCGCCGATGGCGAGCGCAGGAAGGCCGTCGCCGTTCATCGAGGTGGCGAGACCGAAGGAGCTGTAACTGAAGCCACCGAACGCCAGCGGGAAGCCGATGAACAGGAACCCCACGAAGCCGAGGCCGAAGATCGCGAAGTTCGTGCTCATCACCTCCGCTGCGTTCTTCTTCTGGGTGAAGCCGGTCTCGACGAGGGCGAAGCCGGCCTGCATGAAGATCACCAGCACGGCGCCGAGGATCACCCACAGCAGGTTGGTGGCCTCGCCCAGCGAGGTGACGGCGGCCATCGCGTCGCCGTCGTCGGCGAATGCGGGCCCGGTGATGAGCAGTGTCGCGGCGCCGGCACCCACAGCCGCGCCGAGAAGGTATTTGGGCGCTCGTGTGCGCACGTTCTCTCCTGTTGGTCGTTGGGACATGAACTCGCCACGACGCTGGAGCGAGTGATCGCACCATACGAATCGCAGGTTTCGTGCCCGTCGCCGGATTGTTTCGGCAATGTGGCGTGTGGGTGCGTGGTCTCGGGGCTCGTCAGCGACGCCTGCGCAGGTGGCGGCGCGACGGGCCGTTCCGCAGGATCGAACGGGCCTCGTCGAGCGCCGACGGTCGCAGCTTGCGGCCCAGTCGGTCGGTGACGGCGAACCGGTCGTTCACACCGGCCGCGTCCGCGTCGATGCGAGCACTGTGCACCACCACGTCCGCTGCTGCGAACGCCGCGGTGACGGCGCGCAGCGCGCCCGGCCCGTCGGGGCCGGTGACGCGAACAGCCGTGTGCCACGGCAGGGATTCGTCATCGACGGTCAGTTCCAGTGCGGGCGCCGCCGCGAGGTGCAGCGGGCGGCCGAGGGCGGCCTCCATCGCGAGGGCCAGATCTCGGGCTGCCGGCCGCCGCGGGCTGCGCACCACGAAACTGTCGAGCACGCCGCCGTCTGGCCAGGTGGCGATGTCGGCAGACACCACCCCCAGGCCGAACTCGGCCAGGACGTCGGTCAGCCGGGCCAACAGACCCTGAGTGTCGTGGCAGGCGACGTCGACTCGCCAGTGGTCGGGCCTCGATTCCGGTGACACCGACACCCGCATGGTGCCCGGCCGGGGCAGTGGCTCGAGCAGACGTGCCTGTCGTGCGAGTTCCTCGGGGTCGTGCGACAACAGGTAGGCATTCGGTGCCGCCCGCATGCGGTCGGCGACCGCTGCGTCGTCATCGATCTGCTCGGCTGCGATGCGACGCGCCGCAGCGATGTCGGTGGCCGCCCCGCCCGTGAGTTCGGGGTGCTCGAGCACCTCGTTGACCTGCAGCGCCCACTCCGCCAGGGCGTGTTCATGGAGGCTGCTGAGCCCACCGATCGCAGCGGCGAGCATGAACGCATCGTGCGCGTGGTCGAGCGTGGCGAGGTGCGTCGCCAACTGCAGCACGGCCGATCTCTCGAGTGCGTCGGGGTGGCGTGTGCCGGCCCGCACCAGTTGGGCGTCGGCCACCAGGGCGCGAATGCGGGATGCCTCCTCGGGGGGTGCCAATCGACCGGCGAGCGTGGTGGAGCACGAGGCGCTGTCGTCTGCTGCTCCGCACACGTCGGCGACGAGTGCGGCCAGCACCAACGTGCCGGATGCCGTGCCCGGTCCGTCTGCCAGGACGTGCAGCCGCTCTGCCACGGGGAACCGCAGCGCGGCCGTCGGGTCGAGGTCGCCGAGATCGGCGCGCCGGTGGCGCATCGCATCGGCAACCTCGGGAAGCGAGCGTTCCAGCACACCCGATGCGTCGAGCAGCCGCCACGAACGCGGAGTGCCGACGCGCAGCACCTGCACCAGGGCCTCGGTGTCGACCGTCTGCCAGGGGATCGGCTCGTTGCGGTGCCTTCCGAACCAGTCAAGCAGATCGCCGCCGGGCGTGGCGGTGCGGGCCATGACGGCTGCCTCGAGCGCGATCTCCACCGTGGCCGTCGGCGGCGGTGTCGCGTGCAGGCGGATGATGCCGTCGTTCACGCCCAGCCAACCGCCGTCGGGTCGCTCCGCCGCTGTCTCGGGCCCGGCGCCTTCCGCCGACCTGCCGAGGCGCCAACGCAACAGCGGTGGCGTCATCAGGGTCGTCAGCAACACCACGAGGATCAGCGCCCCGTACTGGTCTGCATCGAGCACGCCGTTCGACAGGCCGATCGCGGCGAAGATCAGGCCCACCTCGCCTCGGGGAATCATGCCGAGACCGACCAGCATCCGATCGGTCCTGGTGCCGAGGGTGCCGGCCGCGCTCGCCAGCTTGCCCAGCACCGCCACCACGGAGAGGGCGGCCGCGAGACCGAGCACGGACGGTTCGAACATCGCGGCGAGGTCGGCGTTGATGTCGATCTGTGCGAAGAACACGGGTATCAGCAGGTTGCCCACCGAGCCGAGGTCGCGGGCGATGCGGTCGTGTTGACGACTGCGTCCCAACCCGAGGCCTGCCATGAACGCGCCGATGATTAATGCCAGTTTCGCGCTGTCCGCCAGCTCGGCGAACCCGATCGTCACGGCGAATGCGGCGACGGTGACCGTGGCGGGCGAGGCGGAGATGCGGTGAACGCTGTCCAGCACGCGGGGCACCACCAGCAGCCCGAGCAAGCCGGTCACGACGAGGAACAGCACGGCGAGCCCGAGCGTCGAGGCCACGACCCCCACGCCGACCGAGTCGCCCGACACCACCTTCACCACCACGGTCAGGATGATCAACCCCAGCACGTCGTCCGCGACAGCCGCGCCCAGCACGACGCGGGCCTCGGTGGTGGCGAGGGCGCGCAGGTCGCCGAACACCCGGGCCGTGATGCCCACGCTGGTGGCGGTGAGCGCGGCTCCGATGAAGATCGCCATCTCGGTGCCGACTCCGAACGGCAACGCCATCGCGACACCGGTGACGAACGGGGCGACCACACCGATCACCGCGGTGAGCAACGAGGTGCGGCCGACCTTGCCGAGCTCGGCGAGGTCCATCTCCATGCCGACTTGCAAGAGCAGCAGCAACACGCCGATCTCGGCGAGCATCCCCAGGGATACGCCGCGCTCACCGGAGAGTTCCACCAG
>JBJTXX010000600.1:0-1074 GCA_046082485.1 Actinomycetota bacterium | reverse complement strand
GGCAACCACGACGGCGCCGACCGGGTGGCGTCGTACGAGCGGCTGACGGAGCCGGGGGGCATCTACATCCGGGGCGGCTACGGGCTCGCGGGCGACGTGACGACGCTGTCGTTCGCGGACGGGCCGCTCGACCTCGTGCTGCTGCCGTTCCTCGACCCGCAGGGTGCGCCCGATTGGCTGGGGGCCGATGCCACGGCCGACACTGCCGATGCCGAGCAGGGCGCCGACGACGCGTTCGCCCGTCGTGTGCGGCGCACGCACCAGTCGGTGCTCGAGGAAGCGGTCGCCGCTGCGATACCGAAGCTCGCTTCGCCGCGTTCGCTGGCCGTGGCCCACGCGTTCGTGGCGGGTGGCGCGGTCAGCGAATCCGAGCGTCAGCTGGAGGTCGGTGGCACCGGCTCGGTCTCGGCGGCCGTGTTCGCCCCGTTCTCGTACACGGCGCTCGGCCACCTGCACCGGCCGCAGGCCATCGAGGGCTCGCCCAACATCCGCTACTCGGGCACGCCGTTGGCCTACTCCTACTCCGAGGAGCATCGGAAGTCGGTCACCATCATCGACATGGCTGCCGATGGCAGCTGCACGGTCGAGACGGTGCCGGTGGCGGTCGGGCGTGCGGTCGCCACGGTCACGGGTCGCATCGACGAACTGCTGGCGATGCAGCCTTCGGACGAGGTTCGGGCCTCGTTCGTGCGGGCCATCGTCACCGACCCCGGTGTGGTGCTCGATGCGAAACAGCGCCTGTTGGCGGTGTTCCCGAACGTGGTCGATGTGGAGATGCGCCCGATCGGCGACGACGGCAAGCCGATCGTGCCGGTGGGGGCAGCAGTCGACAGGAAGCGGCTGACGCCGGCGGAGATCGCCGATCAGTTCTGGGTCGACTCGGCTGGAGGGCCGCCCGGTGTGCGCCAGCGCCAGCTGCTCCACACGGCGCTGTTCGACGCCGAGAAGGCGGGTGCCTGATGCGTCCGCTCATGTTGCGTTTCCAGGCGTTCGGCGCGTACCCCGGGCTGCACGAGGTCGACTTCTCGGTGCTCGGCCAGCGCGGCCTGTTCCTGGTCACCGGCCCCACCGGCA
>JBJTXX010000599.1:0-5414 GCA_046082485.1 Actinomycetota bacterium | reverse complement strand
GGTCGTTGTTGTTCGGAGCGCCCGTGTTCGACACGATCTGAATAAAGTGGCCGGAAGCGAGGGCGTTAAACTCGACCGGCGAACCATCGAGCGGGTTAAGGGAGGTGATGGCGGCGAAATACCCTGTAGTGGGGAGAACTTGCGTGACCGACAGATAGTACTTGCTGACTTCTCCTGGGCCGTAGAAATTGGGGGTGGCGAGGACCGCAGCTGACGTTGCCGATGCCGGGCATCTGCCAGTCCCGGTTCTCCACCGAATGGTGAACCCATCAATGAGATCCGGGTCCGGGCTTTGGCCGGACGAGTCTTGCGTAAACAAGAAGAACGACATGGCTGGCGACATCGTGGGCGCCGAGTAGGCGAAGGCAGGCACGACGCGCACGGTGGAGACGCCGGCTGCGATCGCCGTGCCGGCACCGAGTTTCTTGAGAGCGTCTCGTCGGTTCATGGGGGTCCTTCGGGCCACAGATGAGTTGCCCCGAACTCTACCCGCTCGGTGCAGCGGATGCTCGCATCCATCGACCGTCTTCACGGGTCGGGGTACCATCGCCCTGTGCGCACACCACGGTGGGAGAACGCTCTGCGGCGTGCCGTCGACGTGGTGCTGGCGGCCACGGTGTTGTTGCTGGGGGCGCCGCTGCTGGCGTTGCTGGCGTTGGTGGTGCGGTTGCGGCTCGGCTCGCCGGTGTTCTTCCGCCAGACCCGGCTCGGCAGGGGCGGCCGGCCGTTCCGGCTCGTGAAGTTCCGCAGCATGCGGCACCCGGCGCCCGGCAGGGAGGCACCCGAGTTCGATGCCGAACGCCTGACGCGGTTCGGCGGCTTCCTGCGGTCGACCAGCCTCGACGAACTGCCCGAGTTCTGGAACGTGCTGCGTGGCGACATGACGTTGGTGGGGCCCCGGCCGCTTCCCGCCGGCTACTGGCCCCGCTACCGCGGCGACGAATACGAACGCTTTCTCGTGAAGCCGGGCATCACCGGGCTCGCCCAGGTGAACGGCCGCAACGCGTGCGACTGGGACGACCGGCTGCGGCTCGACGTGCAGTACGTGCGCACCCGCAGCCTGCAGGGCGACCTCGGCATCCTCGCCAAGACCGTGGCGGTGGTGGCACGCCGGACCGGGGTGGACCAAGATGGCGGCGTGACGATGACCGAACTCCCGCAGGGCAGGCCCGGTGGCTGACGGGGCCGGCATCATCCGCGTGGTCGAGGCCCCTCCGGAGGTGCTGCCCGACCGCCGGTCACTCGTGCTGACCGCCGACTTCGGCACGGAGACCGTGGTGTGGGTGAAGGGCACGAAGGTGGCCCATCACCTCACGGGTCTCGGTGCCATTCTCTTCGATGCATGCGACGGCTCGACCCGCACCTCCGACTTCATCGACGAAGTCGCCGAGGTGATCGGGTGCACGCGGGAAGAGGCCAGCGAGGCGGTCAGCGACACGTGGCGCGCCCTGGTGGGCAACGGGCTGATGGCCTAGGCCAACTAGTTGCGCGAGCGCAACGTTCGGTAGGCGTCGAGTGTTCGCTCGATCACCCTGTCGTCGCCGAACTCGTTGCGGGCCCGCTCTTCAGCCGCCGCGCCGAGCCGTGACCGCAGTTGCGCATCCTCCACCAGTGTTTCGCACGCATCGGCGAGATCGGTGTGCGAGCGCACCTTGGTCATCAGGCCAGTCACGCCCGGCACCACCACCTGGCGGTTGCCCCTGATGTCGGTGGCCACCGTGGGCAGCCCCATCGCCGCGGCCTCCATCGCCGCCCGGGGGAAGCCCTCTCGCCAACTGGCCGTCACGAAGACGTCCATCGCGGCGTAGCACCGCGACATGTCGGTGCGGCGACCGGCGAAGACCACCCCCACTTCGCGGGCACGCTCGAAACAGCTGGGTGGCAGCGAGTCCGCCTTGCCCTCGTCCGTCGGGCCGACCACCACGAGCCGGGCGTGGGGGCAGCGGTCGCGCAGCGCTGCCACCGCATCGACCAGTTCCACGAGGCCCTTCTCGGCGACCAGTCGTCCGACCGTGCCGAGCAGCACCTCGTGATCGAGGATTCCCCATTCCGCACGCAGCGAACGGCGGTCGGCGACGGTCACGGCGCCGGGGCCGAACCGAAGCAGGTCGATGCCGTTGCCCAGCAGGCGCACCCGCCGTTGGGGCACTTTCAGCCGGTGAACGAGGGTGTGCACGTCCTCCTCGTTCTGCACCAGTTCGACATCGCTGAAGGCAGCTGCCAGACGCTCCGCCGCGTAGACGGGCAGCCGTCGCTGCCAACGGTCCTGCGGCTGGGCGTACAGCCCGTGCTGGGTGTTCACCACCAGCGGCACCCGCGTCAACCGACCGGCGATGCGGCCGAGCACACCGGGTTTCGGGTTGTGCGTGTGCAGGATGTCGGGGCGCAGCCGTCGAAGCGCCTTCACCAGCTGGATGAACGCACGCACGTCCTGCGTGGGTCTGGAACTGCGGGTCAACGCGGGAAGCGACTCGTGCTGCACACCTGCCTGCAGCAGGGCGTCGACATGGGGGCCGGGTGCCGACATGCCGATGACCTCATAGCCCGCCACGGCGAACGCTCGCAGTTGCGGGCCCAGCAGCCAGTCGAGGCTCATGTCGGTGGTGGTGAGGTGCACCAGCCGCTGTGCCCCCGCGGGGCGGCGGGCTCGTCTCACTGTGCCTGGCCTCGATAGCGGAACTTCGCCAGCGCGCTGCGGGTGACGCCCTCGAGTCGCATGCCACCGCTGGCCTTCGCTGTGAAGTAGCGGAACCCGTCGCTGCGCTGCACCGGCGTGCGCCACAGGCGGTGCGGGTCGCAGCGGCCGGGTCGGTTCACCGCGCTGCTGGCCAGTGCCGCGCTGCGGAACCTGCGGCGCACCTCGATCTCGGCGGCCGCGCTGCCCGGCAGAGCCTTCGGGTAGGCGAAGTCGAGCGGTGGCGCACCGAGGTGCTCGGCGATGAGCTCGATCGAACGGTCGAGGTCGTCGGCGCTCGAGGCCGGCCCGAGGCGGTCGAGCAGCCAGTGGCTGTGGGTGTGCGAGCCCACGGTCACCAGACCCGATGAGGTGGCATCGCGCAGCGCCGACCAACTGGTGGGTTCGGCACCCCACGGGAAGGCGCGGTGTTCGTCGATGAACTGGGTCGCCGCGTAGAGGGTTGCTGGCACGGAGTATCGCTGCAGCAGGGGCACCACGATGTCGCAGAAGTCGGCGGTGCCGTCGTCGAAGGTCACCACCACGCCCTCGGTCGCGCTGTCGCCACTGCCCTGCACCATCCGAAGGGCATCACCCAGCGTCAACACCCGGTGGTGGGTGGCGAGGTGTTCGAGTTGTCGTTCGAAGTCGGCGACGTCGAGGTCGACATCGCTGGAGGTGCCGCCACCGACCCGGTGGTAGATCAGCACCGTCACACCCTTCGGGGGAGGCGCCAACGTGTCGGCCGCTGCACTGACCGACTTCAGCAGCATCTTCGGCCTCATCGTGTGGCAACCCTACGGTAGATGGAGCGGTGCTCGGCGACCACCTCGCCGAGCGTTCGGTGCGGCAGCGTCGAGGCCTCGGCGCCCATGCGTGCCCGCAGTTCGGGGTTCCGCAACAGTTCCAGCACCGCGGTGCCGAGCGCATCAGGGTTCCCGGTCGGCACCACTCGCCCCACCGCGTCACCCACCAGCTCCGGCACGCGGCCGACTGCCGTGGCCACGACCGGCACCCCGAGCGCCAACGCCTCGGAGACGACCAGTGGTTGGCCCTCGTGATCACTGGCCACGACCAGCAGGTCCGCAACGGCGATGAGCGTCAACACGTCGAGGCGCGGCTCGACGAAATCGATCACGTCGAGCAACCCCAGTTCCGCCGCAAGCCGTCGGTGCTCGACCAGGTCGGGCCCTTCCCCGATGGCCATCACGCGGAAGCGCATTCCCTGGCGCACCGCCACCTGCAGCGCACCCAGCAGATTGGGATAGTTCTTCGCCGCTCGATGGCTGGCCACGACGACCATCGAGGGCACCGACGACGACGGCACCGATGGGTCGGGGGTTGGGCTCGCTCGTCGGGCCGCGGCCACCGCTGCCTCGTCGACGCCGTGTGGCACCACCTCGACCCAGTGCCGAACCCGTCTCGGCAGCGAGGCGGCGACCGCTTCGGAGACAGCGAGCACGGCTGCGTCGCGCCGCGCCGTCAGCAACCACCCGGCCCTGCTGATTCCCCGGTGCGCGGGCCACAGCGTGTGCAACGTCGAGACGACGGGCTGTCGACCGGCGAGCATCCGAACCACCACCGACGGCAGTGGGCCGTGCGCGTGCACCACGTCGAAGCGTCGCTGCCGCAGCAGCGGCCGAAGATCGCGCACACCCGCCACACCCACGTGGTCGTTGCCCGACAACAGGTGCACGGGAATGCCCGCCGCTTCCAGCGGTGGCACGAACTGACGCCGTGCGCCGTTCACCACCGCCACCTCCGCGCGCACGCCGGCGGCGCGCAGGCCCACCGCGAGATCCACCACCACGCGCTCGACACCTCCGAGGTCGAGGCCCTTGACGACGAGCAGCACCGACTCGACCGATGTCATCGCGACCTCGCGAAACGCACCGCGCTGCGGATGGTGCGGCCCACGCCACGGCCCGAGCCGCGGGACGGCACCACGAACTCGAACAGGTAACCAACCTTCCGCAGCGGGCCCATGGCCAGCATCGCGCTGCGAGCGTCCGCGCTCCAGCCCGCCGCGTGGGCGCCGTCGGCGAACCGCAGCGCCCGGCGGGCCCGGGCGGATGGCCGAACAGCGGCCCCCCACACCACGAGCGGGTGCTGCTCGTCGAGCAGCCCGGTCTGCGTCGCCATGGCGGCGGCGCGGGCGACCACTGCCTGCCCGTCGGCCGCCCGCGACAGGTCGATCAATGCAGCCGTCTGCACATCGGAACCCCCGAGTTGCACCACCAGGTCGCGGAGGTAGCGCAGGTTGCCGCCCCGGTTAAGCACCGCCGCATAGCACGAGTGCAGCGAACGTGCCGTTCGTGTCAGCACGGCACACCGAACCCCCGCCAGCTCCACTGTCTCGTGCTCGGCGAGCATGTCGGCCATCGGCAGCATGGAACCGAAGTATCCCGTGGCGATGCTCAGGTGCAGGTCCAGTTCCAGGTGTTCCGGGCCGTGCAGCAGCACCGTGCGGGCATGACGAGTCTCCCAACCCGGGCGCGGCGTCGGCTCGGCCCTGCGCTGGCCGACCGCGTCCAGCGCAGCGACCGCCCGGTGCAGGTCGTGCCGTCGCACCAACAGGTCGGCATCCACACTCGTGCGCATCGCGGGGTCGTCATGGTCTGCGTTCGCTGCCGCAATACCTTTCAACAGCCAACTCTCGATGCCGGCGGCTTGCAGCGTCTCGACGGCGCGCACCGCCATCGCCTCACACGCCAGCGATCGCATCACGCGATCCCGGTGG
>JBJTXX010000598.1:0-9409 GCA_046082485.1 Actinomycetota bacterium | reverse complement strand
GTCTACAAGCTCACCGAAGAGGAGACCCAGAAGCTCCTCAACATGGAAGGCGAGCTCCACAAGCGGGTGATCGGTCAGGAAGACGCGATCCACGCGGTGTCGCAGGCGATCCGGCGCACCCGGGCGGGCCTGAAGGACCCGCGGCGTCCCAGCGGCTCGTTCATCTTCCTTGGCCCCACCGGCGTGGGGAAGACCGAACTCGCCAAGACGCTCGCCGAGTTCCTCTTCGGTGACGACTCGGCGCTCATCACGCTCGACATGTCGGAGTACATGGAGAAGCACACGGTCAGCCGTCTGGTGGGCTCGCCCCCCGGCTATGTCGGCTACGAGGAGGGCGGCCAGCTCACCGAGGCCGTGCGCCGCAAGCCGTTCAGCGTGGTGCTCTTCGACGAGATCGAGAAGGCCCACCCCGACGTGTTCAACACGCTGCTGCAGATCCTCGAGGAAGGCCGCCTCACCGACAGCCAGGGTCGACCGTCGACTTCCGCAACACCGTGCTGATCATGACGAGCAACCTCGGCACCCAGGACCTGCGCAAGGCCAACGTCGGCTTCACCAAGGCTGATGCGGCGATGAGCTACGAGCGAATGAAGGACAAGGTCACCGACGCGCTGAAGGGCCACTTCCGCCCCGAGTTCCTGAACCGCATCGACGACATCATCGTCTTCCACGAGTTGGCCAAGGCCGAGGTGATGCAGATGGTCGACCTGATGACCAAGCGCCTCACCACGCAGCTCGAGGGTCAGGGTCTGGGCATCGAGCTCACGCAGGCCGCCAAGGAACTGCTGGCCGACAAGGGCTACGACCCGCAGTTGGGCGCCCGTCCGCTGCGTCGTGCGATCCAGCGGATGATCGAGGACGTGCTGAGCGAGAAGATCCTGTACAAAGAGTTCCACGCCGGCGAGATCATCGTCGTCGACACCGAGGACGACCCCGACCGCCCTGGCGATCAGCGTCTGGCCTTCCGTGCGGTGGAGGGCTTCCGCCCGCCGTCGTCGGTCGAACTCGCTGCCACCGGCGCCGAGGGCGTCGAGCCCCCCGCACCCACCGAGTGATCTTGGGCCGTCTGCGCCCGGTCGTCCTCGCTGCACTTGCAGCCATGCTGTTGGCGGCCTGTCGCGTCGACGCCGTGGTCGACGTGTCGGTGAAGGCCGACGGCACCGGCACCATCACCATCACGGCGTCGGCTGATCCCGACCTCGTGGCGCAGACCCCCGGGCTCGCCGAGGACCTCCGCTTCGACGACGCGGTCGCCGCGGGCTGGGTGGTCACCGGCCCCACCGCCACCGACGCCGGCGGGCTGACCGTGTCGCTGACGCATGCCTTCGCGACCGTCGAACAGGCCACCCAACTGCTGCAATCGGTGAACGGGCCCGACGGACCCCTGCACGACGTGACGTTGACACGTTCGGTCACCGACGACGACGTCACCACCGCCCTGGCAGGGAACCTTCGGGTGTCGAACGGTCTCGATGCCTTCGCCGACCCCGAGGTGCTGGCCGCGATCGGCGGCAGTCCGTATGCGGATGCACTCCAGAACGCAGGGCTGCGACCCACCGACGTGGTGACGTTCACGTTCACCGCCGACCTGCCGGGCAAGGCGACCACCGCCGTCACCACGGTCGGGGATGGCCAGGGCAACGGCCGCCTCACCTGGACGATGCCGCTCGACGGCACGGCGATCGACATCGCCAGTACTGCCGTGCTGTCACGCGGTGGGGGCGGGGCCTGGAGCGTGGTCTCGAAGGCGGCACTCGTGGCGCTCGTGGCGTGGTGTGTCCTGGCCGCAGGGTTCATCGCGTTCGTCGCGAAGGCGCGGCGCGACCGTGCCCGGCGACGCAACGCCGCACGCTGACTCGCGCCACCGCAACCATCGCGCACCCCTCCCGTACGGTGCGAGCCATGAGTCGAACCAAGGTCGTCTACCGCTGCGAGGAATGCGGGGCAGCAACCCCCAAGTGGTCGGGGCGGTGTGCCTCGTGCGAGGCCTGGAACACCCTGGTCGAGGAACTCGAGGCTGCCGGCTCCGGCGCTCCGTCACTGCTGGGTGGCGCCACTCCGCTTCCGATCGGCGAGATCGCGGCCGACGGGGCTACCCCGATCGCCACCGGCATCGCGGAGGTCGACCGCGTGCTGGGCGGCGGGTTGGTTCCCGGTTCGGTCACCCTCCTCGGGGGTGAGCCGGGCATCGGGAAGAGCACCCTCCTGCTCCAGTTGCTCGCACGGTGGCGCGGCCGGTCGCTGTACGTGAGCGCAGAGGAGAGCGCCCAGCAGGTGCGCATGCGCGCCGAACGCCTCGATGCCGTGCAGCCCGAACTCTGGTTGATGCCCGACACCTCGCTACCCCACATCATCTCGGCCATCGACCAGGTGCGCCCCGAGGTGTTGGTGGTCGACAGCATCCAGACCATCGCCGACCCGGCGCTGTCATCCGCACCGGGCAGCGTGGCGCAGGTGCGTCACTGCGCGCACGAACTGGTCGGCGAGGCCAAACGCCGCGGCATCGCCGTGTTGCTGGTCGGCCATGTCACCAAGGAGGGCAGTCTGGCCGGGCCACGTGTGCTCGAGCACGTGGTCGACACGGTGCTTGCGTTCGAGGGCGACCGACATCACGCCCTGCGACTGCTGCGCGCCGTGAAGCACCGGTTCGGGCCTACCAGCGAACTCGGTGTGTTCGAGATGGTCGGCCATGGTCTGGCATGCGTGCCCGACGCGAGCAGGCTGTTCCTCGCCGACCGCCGCACGGGTGTGCCCGGCTCGGCGGTGGTGCCCACCCTCGAGGGGCAACGGCCACTATTGGTGGAGGTGCAGGCGCTCACCATCCCGGTCACGAACGGCATCCCGCCGCGCCGCAACGCGCAGGGCCTCGATGCAGGTCGTCTGGCCCTGCTGCTCGCAGTGCTCGACCGGCGAGCGCGCCTGCCCGTCGGCACACACGAGGTGTTCGCATCGGCGGTTGGCGGTTTCCGGGTCATCGAGCCGGGTGCCGATCTCGCGCTCTGCCTCGCCATCGCCAGTGCCCTCACGAACCGTCCGTTGCCACCCGACCTCGTGGCAATCGGCGAGGTGGGCCTGGCCGGCGAACTGCGGCAGGCCGTGCATTCACCTCGTCGGCTGGCCGAGGCTGCCCGCATGGGCTTCACCAAGGTGATCTGTCCGGAGTCCACACCCGACGACACGGCAGGCCTCCGCGTCCGACGGGTGTCGACCGTCAGCGAGGCGCTGGCGACAGCGGGGTTGGGGGTGGGCTCGTAGACTCGGCACATGTCTGCCGCTCCCGCCGCCAATGAAGCGCTGAAGCAGGCACTCGCCGAGGTGGCACCCGGCACCGCCCTTCGCGACGGCATCGACCGTGTCGTGCGGGCGAAGATGGGGGCATTGCTGGTGCTCAGCGACGGTCCCGCCGTGCTGGCCATCTGCAGCGGCGGCTTCCTGCTCGACACGGAGTTCACCCCGCAACGGCTCAGCGAGTTGGCGAAGATGGACGGCGCGATCATCCTCAGCCCCGATGCCTCGCGGATCGTCCGGGCGAACGTGCACCTCGTGCCGCACCACACCATTCCCACTTCCGAGACCGGCACCCGGCACCGCACCGCGGAACGAGTCGCGCTCTCCCTCGGTGTGCCCGTCGTCAGTGTCAGCGAGGAGATGAGTGTCATCAACGTGTACGCCGGTGGCACGAAACATCAACTGCACGACATCGGCCGCCTGCTCGACCGCGCCAATCAGGCGCTGCAGACCCTCGAGCGATACAAGGCACGGCTCGACGACGCCACCAGTGCGCTCACCGCACTCGAGATCGAGGACGTCGTGACCGTCCGCGACGTGGCGAACGTGCTGCAGCGTGGCGAGATGGTGCGCCAGATCTCCGACGAGATCGAGACCATGATCGTGGAACTGGGTGTCGATGCCAGGCTGCTGCGACTGCAACTCGACGAGGTGTTCACCTCACTCGACGACGAGTTGCGCCTCGTCGCCGCGGACTACCCGCACATCGATGCCGGTATGGCCCAGTCGGCCGCCGACGACGCTCCGGCGTCGCCGAAGGGCCTGCGCCTTTTGGCACGCGTGCCGAGGCTGGGCACGCCGGAGGCCGAGGCCATCGCCGAGCACTTCGGCGAACTCGCCCGGTTGCTGCGGGCCACGGCCGACGACATCGCACGGGTTCCGGGGGTCGGCAGCGGCACGGCGGTAGCGGTGAAGGAGACCCTCGACCGCCTCACCGAGACCACCATCCTCGACCAGTACATCTGACGCGCTGGCGGCTGGCCGTTCAGCGGCCCGACAACACCCACCGGTCGAGGCTCGAATCCCACTCCCCGTGCACAGCCAGCACCGCGGCGATGCGGCCGATCTCGTCACAGCTCTTGGCCGCGGCGCCACTGCACCCAGTGGCCACCACCAGCATCCCGGGCAACGGGTCGGTGATCACCGGCATGGCCGACGCGCTCTCGGTGATGACACACCCGACCGAGTGCGCAGCGTGTCCCGCCAGTGCCGGCACGTGTGCCGCCACCCACTGTCGAACCCCTTCGAGGCTCATCTCACCACCGTCGCTGCGATGCCACTCGTCGATCGACCCGCGGTCGGCGAGCGGTCCCGACTCGCGGTGCCCGCCGATCTTGAACCACAGCCTGCCGTCGGGGTAGCGGATGGGCGGCACCGAGTAGACGAAGGTCCCGCCTGCGGGATCATCGAACCACAGCAGCCCCGGCATCCCGGCGAGTTCGTCGGCCAGTGCGTCGTCGACGGAGAAGAAGTGGGCGGTGATGCCGATCGACGCCACCGGCGCCGCCTCGGGCAGGAGGCCGAACGAGTTCACGTACGCACCGGCGGCCACCACCGCTCGACGGCATCGCAGTCGACCACCACTCGCAAGCCGCGCCAACACGCCGCCTGCCTCCGGCTCGAGACCGATCACCACATCGCGCACCACGGTTGCACCGCGCGACTCCGCCGCCCGCAACTGGTTCGCCACCATCGCCCTCGGGTTGACAACGCCCGCCTGACCGGCCTCGAGCAAGGACCGCCCACCGGGGGGTAGGCGGAAGTACGGGAACCTTCCGCCACCGTCGCCCTCGATCTCCACGAACTGTGCGCCACAGCTCTGGGCCACACCTCGGTGCTGCTCGAACCCCTTGCCGTGCTCGAACACGTAGAGCACGCTGCCCGGTGTGTGGAAGTCCTGTCCCCCCTCGTCGCGGATCTCGGCGTAGCGGGCGATCGACGCCTGCGCCAGGTGCGCCCACACCTCGTCGCCGGCGATGACCCGCGTCAGGCGAGCCTGGTCGTGCCACGCACCGTGGACACCGTCGTGAACCCGATGGTCGTTCGGCTCAGCGGGCCCGACCACCATCACCGAACCGGCATCGGCGTCCCGGCTGAGGTGTCGGGCCGCCGCCGAACCCACCGGCCCTGCGCCCACCACGAGCGTG
Organism: Actinomycetota bacterium; assembly: GCA_046082485.1. Lineage (GTDB taxonomy): Bacteria > Actinomycetota > Acidimicrobiia > Acidimicrobiales > Ilumatobacteraceae > UBA668. Next base: position 3,974 of record JBJTXX010000598.1, on the reverse strand, counting down.
TCGACATCGTGCATCGCCGACACGGCGATCAGGGGCAGCCGAGTCCGTGCTCGGTGGCGCACGCAGGGCACAACCTCGCCGGCCCGTCGGGCGTCGACCACTCACGCGCGTGCGGGGACCCGCACGACATGCACACACCTGCCTGCGCCGCTGACCCGACCGGGAAGTACGGCGTGGTGACACCGGGCTGTGCGCCGTCGAAGCGCACCAGACCGTCATCGACGAGCTTGATGAGGTGTGCCAGCACACTTCGCCCGGCGGCCTTGTACAGCTTGGGGTTCACACCCACATAGAGCCGCTTCACCATCTCGGGAATCAGCGACACCCCATCGCGGACCGCGCCGAGCACCTGCGCCTCGCGATCCAACCGGTGCGCCACGAATGCGTCGATGAAGGCGGGGACGTCGGTGACCGGCGCGCCGTGGGTCGGCCAGAGCGTTGCGGGTCCCAACGCCTTCGCCCGCTGCAGCGACGCGAAGTACGAGCGCATGTCGCCATCGGGCGGCGTGATCACCGTCGTGCTCCAACCCATGATGTGGTCGCCGGTGAACAGCGCCCGTTGTTCCTCCCACCAGAAGCACATGTGGTTGCTGGTGTGTCCCGGGGTGTGGATGGCGCGCAACGTGAAACCCGGACCAGCCGCAGCCACCTCACCGTCGCCCACGCGGATGTCGGGGTCGAAGGCGAGGTCGAGGGATTCCTCCACCTTGGCGACCTCCTCGCCATTGGCTGCGGCAGCCTCTGCGGCCGCCGCCGCCTCGGCGAGTTCCTCCTCGGTCGGCACCTCGGGTGTGTCGTCCTCGACCCAGGTGGTGTTCAGCAGGTGAGGCCCATGCGCCACGGTCGGGGCTCCGGTGTGATCGCGCAGCCAGGCGGCGAGCGGCGAGTGATCCGAGTGACAGTGGGTGACGAGGATGGCCGTCACGGTGCGGCCGCGCAGCGCATCCTCCAGGGCCTGCTGATGACCCGGGAGGGCCGGCCCCGGGTCGATCACCACGACCTCGGAGTCCCCGATGATGTATGTGCCGGTGCCGAGATAGGTGAACTTCGAGGGGTTCTTGGCGACCACCCGCTGCAGCAGCGGGGCCACCTGCACGGCCTCGCCGTAGTGGGCGTCGTCGAGCACCACGAACGGGATGCCGCTCACGGCGCCACCGCCCGCACGGTGCCCACCACTCGACCATGGCCCATGATGCGGGACTCGATGAACGGCGCGACGGCCGAGACATCGACACCGAGCCGCGCGAGGGCGGCCACCATGACGGGTGGGCGAGCCCTGTCCCCGCCGTCGGCGATCTTCATCGCCACCGCCCTGCCGTCCGGCAGCGCCGCGGCGAACACCCCGTCGGCTCCGTCCTTCGCCATCAGCCCGGGCACCTGTTGCATCAGCAATGTCACGTCACGCTCCGATCCACCCACCATCACCGGGTTCGAGGTCATCGCACCCCGCACCTCGACACAGCCCGAGCCGCCTTCACCTGTGGCGATCGACCGGAAAGCCCGGGCGAGACCCAGCAACGACATCACGTGTGCCGGGGCGCCACAGCCGTCGACACCGATGTGCGTATGTGGTTCTGCGCACAGGTCGTCGATGGTCTCGGTGACCAGTCGCTGCAGGGGATGCTCGACATCGAGGTACGAGGCGTCGTGGGCCCAGCCGTTCAGCACACAGGTCGCCAGCATCCCGCTGTGCTTGCCGCTGCAGTTCATTTGCAAAGCGGTCGCGCCGCCGCCGTGCCGCAACACCTCGAGCGCGGATTGTTCGTCGAGCGGCATCGACGACGTGTTCGCGAGATCCGCCTCCGTCAGGCCTGCCGAGGCAAGGATGCGGCGCGCCGCGTCGAGGTGCGCGGCCGTGCCGTCGTGGCTGGCACACACCAGTGCGAGGAGGTCCGCAGGCAATCGCAATCCGGCCCGCACCATCGCCACTGCCTGCATCGGCTTGTTCGACGACCGCGGATACACCAGCGATCCGGGATTCCCCACGGCGAACTCCAGGTCGCCCGACGGGCCGAGCGCGACCACGGCGCCTTGGTGCACCGACTCGTCGAAGCCACTGCGCGTCGTGACCGCCACGGGCACGAAGTCGTCAACTGTCGCCACGTTCACCTGCCGTTGGATGTTTCCGCCGAGCCGCCTTGCGTTCGGCCCTGCTCTGGCGCACCCGCACTTCGAGCAAGGAGTGCTCGATGACATCGGAATCCGGCGACCCGTCGCCCAGCAGGGCCTGCACCATCGCTGCTGCGGGGATGGCCAACAGCGCCCCGACCGGGCCGAGCACTGCGCCACCCGCGATGGCAGCGCCGAACGCGATCGCCGGGTGGAGGTCCATGGTGCGGGCCGTGATGCGCGGCAGCAGCAGGTAGTTCTCGACCTGCTGGTAGATCAGCACGAACACCAACAGCACCAACGCCTTCGTGGGCGAGTCGATGAGCGCCACCACGAGGGGCAGTGCCGCTGCGAGGTAGGTGCCCACCACCGGCAGGAACTGGCTGACCACGCCCACCCACAGGGCGAGCGCGACGGGCGCCTTGGTGCCGAGTGCCTGCAGCACCACCCAGTGCGACAGCGCCGAAATGCCGGCCAGCAACGCCCTGGAGTAGAGGTACCCCCCGGTCTTGTCGATCGCCAACTGCCACGTGTCGAGCACGCGCTCCTGCCGCTCGGGGCTCAGGCGGCTGCAGATGGCCCGCCGCAGGCGGGGGGCGTCGGCCACCAGGTAGAAGGTGAAGAGCGACACCGAGAGACCCTGCACCAGCACACCGAGAGCCGCCACCGACAGGTCGACCACCCTGCCTCGCTGGCTGCGGATGAACCGTTGCACCGCGCCGTTCTCGTCCTGGATTGCCTCGATCACCTGGGTCGGGTCGAAGTGTGTGCCGAACGTGCCGTTCACGAAGTCGACGAAGCGCGTCACGTACGTCTCAGAGTCGCTGAGGAGATCAGCGATCTGCTGGCCCACGAGGGCGCCGATCGCCACGAGAAAGACCAGGAACGCAACCAGCACACCGACGAGGATCAGCGCGGTCGCGCTGCCTCGACGCCACCCACGGCTCTGCAGTCGGTTCACACCGGGTTCGATGGCGAGCGCGAGGAACATCGACACCAACAGCAACAACAGCAAGCCGTAGAGGTTCGCCACGAATGAATCGACGCGGATCGCGATGAGGTAGCCGACCCAGAACGCGCCGATCGCCTTCCACACCCACCGGGGCATCGCTCCGTTCGGTTGCGGGGCCGCGGGGTCCGACATCGTAGGCAGCGTACCGATCCGTCAGCGACCGGCGAGCGCACGGCGCAGCGCCGGGGCGAGATCACCTCGGTCGGCCACCTCCACCGAGGGGAGGCCCAGCCACTCGGCCATGCGGCGCAGTTCCGCCGCCACGTCGGCGGCCACCGGGTCGTGGGGCACTCCCGGCTCCGCGTGGGCGGCAGGCACGCGCAACACCCCCGCCGCACGGTCCGCCTTCATGTCCAGTCGACCGACCAGCGAGTCGCCCCACAGCACCGGAAGCACGTAGTACCCGTAGACGCGTTTCGGAGCCGGGGTGTAGATCTCGATGCGGTAGTGGAATCCGAACAGTCGCTCGGTGCGGTCGCGGAACCAGCAGACGGGGTCGAACGGGCTGAGCAAGGCACATGCCGTCACCTGTCGTGGGCTGCGTGCGTGCGGGTGGAGGTACGCGGGCTTGGCCCACCCCTCGACCCTCACCTCGCGCAGCACTCCGTCCTCGACCAACTCGGCCAGCAGTGGGGCGCAGGCCGTGGGCTTCAGGCGGTGGTAGTCGGCGAGATCGGTGAGTGTTCCCACGCCGTGATGGCGAGCTGCCATCTCGATCAACTGCTTCCGTGCGTCCCGTTCGGGTGTCGCCGGCCGGGCCATCACTTCCGCGGGCAGCACGCGTTCGGCGAGGTCGTAGAGCCGGGCGAAGTCACTGGCTCGTCGGGTGGCCGTGACCGCGCCCTTCGAGAAC
>JBJTXX010000597.1:0-1544 GCA_046082485.1 Actinomycetota bacterium | reverse complement strand
GCAGGTCGTGTCGCTCGTCGCGGTAGCGACCGCCCCCGGCGCAGACCAGCGTGCAGCCGTACAACGGGAAGCGCGCCTCGACATCCGAACGCTGCCGTGTGGTGACGGCATGACCGGCGAGCACCAACCAACCCAGGTGTCCCCGCACGCCCTGTCGTTCGACCACCGACAACCCGGGTCCCGACGACATGCCCATTTCCTACCATCTCAACCACCAGATACCTAGCCCGGGGCACAACCGATGGGTTGGCTGTGGGGTCATGGACGACATGGGAATCGACCTCGACGCGGAGCACCTTGCCGACTCGGGCTTCTGGGCGGCGACACCGGAACACCGCGCTCGGGTGTTCGCGAAGTTGCGGCGAGAGGAGCCCGTGCGCTGGTACCCGCCGCGACGCAGCGACTTCAGCCGGGCGTGCACCGAGTTCTGGGCGCTCACCCGTTACGACGACATCTGGCACGCCAGCCGCACACCCAGCGTCTACTGCTCGGGTGTCACCATCGACATCGAGGAGATGCCCGAGGAACTGGGCGAGTTCTACCCGTCGATGATCAACCTCGACGACCCCGAGCACGCCCGACTGCGCCGCATCGTCGCCAGCGGCTTCACCCCGAAGCAGACCGCCGCCTACGAGCCGCAACTGCGCGAGATCGCGAAGGGGATCATCGACCAGTTGCTCGACCGTTTCGGCGACGGCAGCGAGTTCGACTTCGTCGCAGAGGTAGCAGCGAAGCTCCCGCTACGGGCGATCTGCACGATGCTCGGCGTTCCGAGGCCCGATCAGGAACTGATGCTGAAGTGGACCAACGACGCCGTGTCGCCCGACGACCCGAGCGTGGGCATCGACGGGGCGGCCGCCGGCCTGCGGCAGATCGCCGACTACGCGATCGAGCTCGGCCGTCAACGACTGCAGCAGCCGACCGACGACCTCACCTCCGTGCTCATGCACGCCGAGGTCGACGGCGAGCGCCTCACGAGCAAGGAGTTCGCGAACTTCTTCATCCTGCTGCTGTCGGCGGGCAACGAGACCACCCGCAACGCCACCACCCACGGGCTGCGACTGCTCACCCGCAACCCCGGTCAGCGCATGATCTGGTTCGACGACTTCGACGCCCACGCCGCCACCGCCGTGGAGGAGATCGTGCGCTGCGAACCGCTGATCTCGAACATGTGCCGTGTGCTCACGCGCGATGTGGAACTGCACGGCATCACGTTGCACGCCGGCGAGAAGGTGGCCCTCTGGTATCCGTCGGCCAACCTCGATGAGACCGCGTTCCCCGAGCCCGATCGCTTCGACGTGCGCCGACCGGTGCACCCGCAGCAGGTCGGCTACGGCGCCGGCGGCCCGCACTTCTGCCTCGGTGCCAACCTGGCCCGCCGCGAACTGACGGTCATCTTCGACGAGATCCACCGCCGCACGCCCCGCCTCGCGGCCACCGGCGAACCCGAGCGCGTGGTGTCGATGGCCCTCAACTCGGTGCGCACCCTGCCGGCGAGCATCCACCCCTGACAGCGTGTCCCGAGGAACTTAAGTTCCTCGGGA
>JBJTXX010000596.1:0-2043 GCA_046082485.1 Actinomycetota bacterium | reverse complement strand
GTTGCGGCGCTCATGCCGGCACCCCCGCCACCTTGCCGAGCGCCGCCTCGATGGCGGCGAACGACTTCAACGAGTTGTCGAGTTCGGTGACTCGCTGCTGGCGCTCCTGACCCGACTTCTGTGCATCGGCCTGTGCCCGCTGCGCGGTCTCGGTGTAGGTGCGAACGAGTTCGGCGAGGCGCTCGCCGAACTCGTCGCGCAGGTCACGCTGCACCTCGCGCACGAGGTTGCCGATCTGGTTGCCCATCTCGAACTGCACGTCGTCGAGGAATTGTCGCACCTGACTGCGGGCCGCCTGTCGACGTGTAGCGATCTTGCGCTTGCGGTCATCGACCAGGCCCATCGTGCCGAACACCGCGCCGATGCCCAGCAGCACCGGGTTGCTGGCCAGCAACACACCGGCCGCGCTCGGCAGGAAGGTGCCGAGCATGCCGAACATGTAGATGCCGCCCTGCGCGCCGCGGACGGTGGTGATGGCGGTGTTGAACACCTTCTTGCCGCTGCTGCTCTTGTCGGTCTCCAGTGTCTTGCCCTGCCACATGTCGGTGACGTCGAAGGCCGCGGCGAGCGGGGATTGCTCGGCGAGTTCCATCTGCTCGTCGCGCAGCAACTCCACCACCTCGGCGCGCACGTCGCTGCGACCCTGTTCGAGCGCCACGAACGCCTGGGTCACTTCGTCGGCCACCACGGTCTGCAGGTAGCGCGCCAGTTCGTCCCACTCGGCGCCCTTGTTCAGCACCTCGATGCGCTCGTCCATCATCCGTGAGATGTTCCGCACCGAGGCGCGGAACCGGTAGTTCACGTTGTTCGAGAGGTCTGCCACGCGGTCGCCCACGAGCACGTTCCACTTCGCACCGGGGCCGCGCAGGTACTCCAGACGGGCCTTGGCATTGTCGAGATCCTTCAGCGCGGCGGCGGCAGTGGCCGGGTCGGCGAGCATCGAGCGCTCCGTGCTGAGCCCCGCCTTCACCTGACCGATGATCGCCAGTGCCTCGGCAGCGGAACGCTGCGCTGCGGTGGCCTTCGCCGGCCCCACGACGTCGTCCGCGAGGTGCTTCACCACTTCGGGCACGCGGCTGAGGTCGTTCAGCCCGCGGTCCTTCAGCCGCAGGGCCTCCTGCCGCAGTTGGCTGCTGACGGCCACCATCGGGATGCGCACGCCGACGCGTTCGAAGTGCCCGCGGTTGAGGTCCATGATCCGCTGCCAGTTCGGGTACAGGTCGATCTTCGTCTGCACGAACAGCACGGTCGGGCACAGTTCGGTGGCACGCCGCAGGAACTCCACCTCGGGTGCGCTGAGCTCGGCGCTGGCGTCGCTGGCGAACAGCAGTCCGTCGGCGAACGGGAGGAAGCTCATCGTGGCCGCTGCGTGGCCGGCGCCCAGGCCACCCATGCCCGGCGTGTCGACGATCACCAGCCCCTGCTTCAGCAGCGGGCTGGGCACACCGATCTCCACCCGGTCCACGCCCTTGGCGTTCCCCGGGTTGCCGATCTCGCTGACGTACTGGTGCACGTCGGCGATGGCAATCTGCTCGACCACCTGGGGGTCGCCCTGGTTGCCCGATTCCGCCTTGCGCCGCACCACCGCGCCCGCCTGGTCGGCGTAGCGCACGAGTGTGATGGCGGAGGTCGCGAGGTCGTCGTCGACCGGGCAGACCTGCTGGCCCAGCAGCGCGTTGATCAGCGAACTCTTGCCCTGCTTGAACTCGCCCACCACGCACACGATCGTGGAGGGTCGCTTCAGACGCGCCGCAGCGACCGACGCCCGTTGGGCGAGGTCGCTGCGACCGAGTCGCTGCATGATCTTGGCCACCTCGGCGACGAGTGCGTCGGGGCCTGTGTCCTGTGCTGCTGACGTGTCGGTCATCCGCCCAACTCGTCCCACACGGCATCGGCTGCGGCCTCGGTCAGTTCGCTCGAGACCACGTCGCTGGTGAACTCGCCGAGGTCACCCGACTCGACCAGCGAACCGACGGCCTCGATCGCCGTGCCGATGTCGCCGCCCGTGTCGCCCAACTGCCCCAGCACCTCGCCGAGGTCGCC
>JBJTXX010000595.1:0-11796 GCA_046082485.1 Actinomycetota bacterium | reverse complement strand
TTCAGGTCGTTGGTGGTGATGGCAGGCACGGGGAATCCTTCGGAGATGACGTGAGCACGCGGCAACCCTCACTGGTGACGACCACCAGGTCTTCCACTCGGATGCCGCCGAAGCCTTCACGATAGACGCCCGGCTCCACGGTTACGACGTCTCCCTCCTGCAAAGTGGCGTCGGCAACCCGGCTGAGGAAGGGGTCCTCGTGGATCAGCAGGCCGACTCCGTGGCCCGTGCCATGGGTGAACCAGTCGCCGAAACCCGCGTCGGTGATCGCACCGCGACACACCGCATCGATGTCAGCCGTGCGCACTCCGGGTCGGACGGCCTGCACCCCGGCGATCTGGGCGCGCAGCACGAGGTCGTAGAGCTCCGCCTGTTGTTCCGTCGGCTCGCCCACCACGAAGGTCCGGGTCATGTCGCTGTGGTAGCCGTCGACCAGTGCGCCGACGTCGATGATCACGGTGTGACCGTGCTCGATTCGCGTCGAGGTCGGTCGGTGGTGCGGCAGCGAGGCGTTGCGTGGGCCGGCGGCGACGATGGTCTCGTAGCTCGGACCGGTGGCGCCGAGTTCGCGCATCCGGATCTCCAACAGGTTCCGCACCTCGGCCTCGGTCAGGCCGTCGCCGAGCAGCGGAGCGACCTCCGCCAGCGCCCGGTCCGCAATGGCGCAGGCCCTCGCCATCGCATCGATCTCGGCAGGGTCCTTGCGGCGCCGGTGCGCTTCCACCGCACCGACCACCGGCACCAGTTCCGAGTCGATCGCGGCGGCGTACTGCCCGTGGGCCTGGAACGAGACGTGCGCCGCCTCGAACCCGAGCCGGGCGTGTCCGGAACACGCCTGGGCGATGGTGCGGGTGAGGGCTCCGTTGACTCCGACGAGCACCCGGCCCTCCACGCCCGCTGCTTCCATCTGCTGCGCGGCTTGGTCGCCGTAGCGACCGTCGGTGACCAGCGTGAGGGACTCCCTGTCCAGCACGACCCATCCGTTCGAACCGGTGAAGCCGGTGAGCCAGCGGATGTTGGTGAGGTCGGAGACGAGCAGGGCGTCGAGGTCGCCGAGTCCGGCACGCACCCTGTCGGGGCGGGTCGTCGGGCTCATGCGCCTGCGAGGCGCCGGGCCACCGCCTCGACGGCCAGTTCGTAACCGTGCATGCCGAGGCCCATGATCGAGCCGGTCGCCACCGGGGCCACCACGCTCGTGTGACGCCAGGCCTCACGCGCATTCGGGTTCGAGATGTGCACCTCGATCACCGGGCCGGCGAAGGCCGCGAGCGCATCGTGCAGCGACCATGCGTAGTGCGTGAAGGCGCCCGGGTTGATGATGATCGCGGCCGCATCGGTGCGGGCCGCATGGATCGCGTCGACCAGTTCGCCCTCGTGGTTCGTCTGGAACGCATGGACGTCGTGACCCCAGCGAGCTGCGGCGGCCGATGTCGCGGCCACGTAGTCGTCGAGTGTGGACGTTCCGTAGACGTGTGGTTCCCGCTGACCGAGCAGGTTCAGGTTGGGTCCGTGGAGAAGGGCGATGGTGGCCACTCCCCCATCGTGCCACGGCGCCGGGGGCCGTGGCCGATCACATTCGACGGAGCGCCTCGAGCGCTGCGTCGGCGGCCACGCCGGGCACGACCTCGACACCGGCAGGTCCGTCGAGCACGAACGTCAGGCCGTCCGACAGCACCTTCTTGTCGCGCCCCATCAGCGCCACCAACGCATCAGCCGACGGACCGCTCGGCAGCGTCGTGTCGAGTTCGTACGATCCGCCCACCACCTCGAGGTGTCGCTGTACGCGTGCTTCGTCGATTCGGCCGAGCAGGTGCGCGAGTCGGGCGGCGTACACGAGGCCGACGGCAACGGCCTCCCCGTGGGCGATCGAGTGGTCGGTCGCGATCTCGAGGGCGTGGGCGAGGGTGTGACCGTAGTTCAGCAGCGCCCGCCGCCCGCCCTCTCGCTCGTCCGACCCAACGATCTCTGCCTTGATCTGCACGCAACGGGCGACGCGTTCCTGCTCGCCCATCGCGAGCAGGTCGTCAACGGTGAGGAAGTGGTACTTGGCCATCTCGCCGTGGCCGCAGCGCACCTCGCGGGGTGGCAGGGTGGCGAGCGCATCGAGATCGCAGATCACCCCGCTCGGCTGCCAGTAGGCACCGATCAGGTTCTTGCCGCCGACACCATCGACGGCAGGGATGTTCACCCCCGTCTTGCCGCCGATCGCGGCGTCGACCATCCCCACCAGGGAGGTGCTCACGTGCACGACAGGAATGCCGCGATGCCACGACGCGGCGGCGAAACCCGCCACGTCGGTGACCATGCCACCGCCGACACCGATGACCACGTCGTTGCGCGTCAGCCCCATGCGTGCGAAACCTCGGCACAGGTGCTCGATGGTGGCGAGCGTCTTGTGCTCCTCGCCGTCGCCGATCTCGAAGCGTTCGAACGGCACGCCGGGATCGACGTCGAGGGGGATCCCGGCCTGGGTGACGACGGCGGCGCGACGGGCGGTGGCGGGCAGCAACGCAGAGAGCTCCGAGCGCACCCCGTGACCGACGAGCACGTCGTAACTGCGGTCGCCCAGCGGCACGCGCACGGTGATCACCGCAGCACCGCCTCCACGACCTCCGCCGGCGACCTGTGGTCGACGAGCACGATGGCGTCAGCGACCTCGCGGTACATGGCTTCGCGTTCGGCGAACATGCGCTGCAACGTACCCGCGGGATCAGCATCGAGCAGCGGACGGTGCGGCCCACCCTTCACCCGCTCGAGCAGTGTTGCCGGGTCCGCGCACAGCCACACCACCTTGGCACCCGACCGTTGCAGGGCCTCGCGGTTCGCCGCACCCAGCACCACGCCACCTGCGGCAGCGACGATCACGGGTTCCTCGCTCGCCAGCACCTCGCGCAGCACCTCCGCCTCGATCTCCCGGAACGCAGCCTCGCCGTCATCGGCGAAGATGTCCCGGACGGTGCGGCCCGTGCGTTGCTCGATGAGTGCGTCGGTGTCGAGCACCGGCCTGCCCAACCGGTCGCCCAACAGTTTGGCGACCGTCGTCTTGCCCGAGCCCATCAGCCCCACGAGCACCAGGTGCTGGTCGCTGCGGATCATCGGTCTACAGGGTCTCTGCGAATGCCCGTGCGTTGCGCACGAACTCGGCGACGCTGTCACCGCCGAACTTGCGCTGGGCTTCCGTGGCGAGCACCAGGGCCACCATCGTCTCGGCGACCACACCCATTGCGGGCACGGCCGTGACGTCGGTGCGCTCCTTGAACGACACGGTCTGTTCCTTCGTCACCACGTCGACCGTCTTCAGCGTCGGACGGTTCAACGTGGCCAGAGGCTTCATGGCAGCGCGCACCACCAGCAGTTCACCGGTGGTCATGCCACCCTCGGTGCCGCCGGCGAGCGTGGACTCGCGTCGGTAGTCGTTGGCCTCGACGTCCCAGGAGATCGCGTCGTGGGCGACACTGCCGCGCCGACCGGCGACCTCGAAACCGTCACCGATCTCCACTCCCTTCACGGCCTGGATGCTCATGATCGCCTGGGCGAGTGCGGCGTCGATCTTGCGATCCCAGTGCACGTGGCTACCGAGACCCACGGGCACTCCGTAGGCCAGCACCTCGACCACGCCACCCAGTGAGTCGCCCTCCTTTGCACAGGCCTTGATCTCTTCCACCATCGCGGCGCTCGACGCCGGGTCGAAGCAGCGCACCTCGTCGGCGTCGACCGCATCCAGATCGGCCGGCAACGGGCGTGCACCGGAGGAACTGCGGACCGGCCCCATCTGGATGATGTGCGAGATCACCGACACCCCGAGATGGGACAGCAACTTCTTGGCCACGGCTCCGGCGGCCACGCGGGCCGCGGTCTCGCGGGCGCTGGCACGTTCGAGCACATCGCGGGCGTCGGTGAAGCCGTACTTCTGCATACCCACGAGGTCGGCGTGACCGGGGCGGACCTGAGTGAGGGGATCCTTGGTCACGCCCGGTGCGGGCGACATCTCCTCGTGCCACTTGTCGCTGCGGAACCACTCGCTGTTCTTGATCTCGATGCAGACGGGTGAGCCGAGCGTGCGGCCGTGACGCACACCCCCGATGAGGGTCAGCTCGTCCTGCTCGAACCTCTGCCGTGGACCGCGGCCGTAGCCGAGGCGACGGCGGGCCATCTCGGTCTGGATCTCCTCGACCGTGATGTCGAGCCCGGCAGGAAGGCCCTCGACGATGACGACGAGGGCCTGACCGTGCGACTCGCCTGCGGTGAGGAAACGGAGCATTCCGTGAAGGCTACCGAGCGCGGGCAGCGAGTTCCCGTTCCGCTGCGGCCTGCATCACCGCGATGTCGGGCATCGCGCCGTGCCACAGACGTTGCTGCAGCGCTGCTTGGTGCACGAGCATCCCGAGGCCGTCCACGGCCACAGCGCCGACGGCTCTGGCTGCGGCCAGCAGGGCCGTCTCTCGAGGGTGGTAGACGATGTCGGCCACCACCTGACCGGCGTGCAACAGGGATGGGTCACACGGCACCTCGGCGGTGCCCATGCCCACCGATGTCGCGTTCACCACGATCTCGGCCTCCGCCACCGCGGGCGCGCCAGCCACCCTTCCCACGCCACCCGCCAGCGCAGCGGTGGCCTCCGCCCCGGCGACGGAGCGGTTGACGACGTCGACGCAAACGGCGCCGGCCCGGGCAAGCGCATCGGCGATCGCCCTCGCCGCACCGCCGCCACCCAACAGGCACACCGCCTTGCCCGACACCGACACACCCGCGGCGCCGAGCGAGGCCACGAAGCCCGCGCCATCGGTGCTGTGCCCGCGCAGCGAACCATCGGGCTGGGGTACCACCGTGTTGACACTGAGCAGGGCCGCTGCAGCAGGGTCGAGCGAATCGACCGCCGCAGCGACGGCCTCCTTGTGCGGCATCGTGACCGACAGGCCCGCAAGACCGAGCAGTCGCATTGCGTCGAGTGCCTCGGCAGCATGGCCCTCCGCCACGTGGAACGCCACGTACACCCAGTCGAGGCCGAGTTGGCCGTATGCGGCGTTGTGCATGCTCGGCGACAGGCTGTGCGCCACCGGACTGCCGATCACGGCGGTCACCCGCGTGTGGCCGTTGATCACAGCAACCCCGCCTCGCGGGCCTTGCGCACGTTCTCCTCGTGTTGCGCCTCGGTGGCCGCGAACACGTGGCTGCCGTCCTTGTCGGCGAGCACGTAGAAGAGATAGAGGCACGGTTCCTTCTTCGGCATGTCCGCACAGATCGGGTCGCCGATGGAAGGGTTCGCCGCGGGGCTCAGCGCAGCGCGGATGCTGGCGCGGCCGGGATTGGCGATCGGCGTGGGCGGCAGCCCCGGGTACATATAGGTGTTGTACGGCGTGTCGAGGCGCCGCAGTTCGCTGAAGGGACGGTTGGAATCCTGCTGGTAGTACAGCGAGGCGTCGATCTGCAGGGACATGCCGAGGAAGAGTCGGTTGTAGATCACCCGGGCGATCTTCGCCCTGTCCGCCTCCACCCCCGCCTCTCGTTCGATGAGGCTGGCGATCACGAGCACCTGATACGGCGAGAAGCCGAGTTGCTCGGCCTTCGCATCGATGGCCTCCTGATCAGCCACCCGTTCCATGAGCCCGACCATGCGCTGCACCACCTGCACCTCGGTCTCCCCGTTCGACACCTGGTAGGTGTCGGGGAACAGCAGGCCCTCGAGGCTGTCGGTGCCCGACGGCTGGAACCGCGACCGGATGCTGCCGTCGGTGGCTGCGACTCCGAAGGCACTGCTCGACAGGCGGGTCAATTTTTCCTGGAGGCGGACGCCCATCTTCTCGTAGGTGTAGCCCTCGGGGAACGTCACCTTCGTGAAGGTCTCCGAGGGAGGAATCGAGAGCGTGCGCATCAGGTTGCCCATGTGGTCACTCGGGCGCAGCCGGTAATAGCCGGGCAACAGGTCGAGACCCCCGTTGCGTTCGACGTACCACTCGAACATCCAGGCCTTGGTGACGAGACCCGCCGCCTCGAGGCGCTGGGCCACCGTCTGCAGCGTGTCCTCGTCGTCCACCGTGAAGGTGACCGGGTCGCCGGGGTCGCCCTTGGGGTTGACCTGTTGGGTGTACCACAGGCCGGCCACCCCTCCCGCGACGACGGCGAGCATCACCAGCATGGCGACGAGCCAGGTCAGCCACTTCAGCGAGCGGTGCGAGCGGCGGGTGGGCTCGACCTGCAGGGCACGGGTGTCATCGGGGTCGTCCCACGGGTCGTGGCGCCACTGGCGTTCGTCCACCATGCTCATGGCGCGAGCCGCCCGTCGAGCCAGTGCTGCAGGATGATTGCGGCGGCCACCTTGTCGACGACCTTGCGGCGCTCGACCGCGTTGAGGCCGGCCTCGATCATCACGCGATCCGCCGAGGCGGTCGTCCGGCGTTCGTCGCAGGTGTGCACGGGCACGCCGACCACGGTAGCCAAGGCCTGTGCCTCGCGGACGGCAGCCTTTGCAGCCGGACCCTGCGAGCCATCCATGTTCAGCGGTAGGCCGACCACCACGGCCACGGCTTCCTCCTCGCGTACGAGGTCGGCGATCACCCTGTGGTCCCGCGCCGTCGAACCCGAGCGCTGCACGACACACAGTGGACCAGCGATGGTGCCGCTGCGGTCGCTGACGGCCACGCCGATGCGCTTGCTGCCGAGGTCGAGGCCGAGCACCCTCACGTCAGGCCCTGGCCGCCGCCTCCGCGATGCGCAGCGCCTCGTCGAGTCCGTCGGGGTTCTTGCCGCCAGCGGTAGCGATGTCGCCCTTGCCGCCACCACCGCCGCCCACCGCCTTCGCGGCATCGCGGATGAGGTCTCCGGCCACACGACCGGCGGCGGGCTGCACGGCAGCCACCAGCGACACGCCACCGCTGTCGCTGATGCCACCCAACACCACCGAGGTCGCCCCGGCCTGGCGCACGGCGATCGCGAGGTCGCGCAGGTCGTTCGGCGAGAGCCCGTCGACTCTGGTGACCACGACGCCGTCGACCGCGGCCCCGGCCAATTCGCCGGCCCGACCCGCGGCAAGACGCGACCGCAGCACTTTCAGTTCGTCCTGCAGGGCCTTCACCTCGTCGATCCGACGCTGCACGCCGCTCACCAGGTCTTCGGTGGCCACACCCACCAGACGCGCCGCCTCGGCCACCTGAGCAGCCTCGCGCTGCAGCAGTCGGAGCGTGTTCTGCCCCGTCGTGGCCTCGATGCGGCGCAGGTTGCTGCCGATCGAACTCTCGCTCACCACCTTGATGGTGCCGATGTCGCCGGCGGCGCGCACGTGCGTGCCACCGCACAACTCGATCGAGCTGCCAACCTCCAGCACGCGCACGATGTCGCCGTACTTGTCGCCGAAGAAGGCGATGGCGCCCATGGAAGTCGCCTCTTCCTTGGTGGTCTCGAAGACCCGCGCGGGCGAGTTGGCGAGCGTCTCGGAGTTGGCGATCTCCTCGATGCGGCGGACCTCGTCTGCGGTGACCGCTGCATAGTGGGAGAAGTCGAAACGCAGTCGCTCGTCCGACACCAGCGAACCTGCCTGCTTCACGTGCTCCCCCAACACGGTGCGCAGTGCGTGGTGCAGGATGTGCGTACCCGTGTGATTGCGGCGGATCGCGGCACGGCGCTCGGTGTCGATGGCTGCGGTCACCGTGCTGCCGGCCTGCAACTCGCCGTGCACCACGACTGCCGTGTGGCGCCGCAGGCCGGGAAGCGCGTAGGTGGTGTCGAGCACGCGAACCTCGCCGTCGGGCCCGCGGATCGTTCCCGTGTCGCCGACCTGGCCTCCGGCCTCGGCGTAGAACGGAGTGCGGTCGAGGAACAGTTCCACCGTCTGCTCACCGTCGGCTGTTACGCCTCCCGGCAGCGCCGCCAGCACACGCGCCTCGCACGCGTCGTCGGTGTAGCCCACGAACTCGGTGGTACCGAACTGCTCCACGACCTCGCGGTAGTCGTCGAGCCGGGCGTCATCCGCACCCTTGTCCTTGCGGGCGGCCTTGGCGCGCTCGCGCTGGGCGGCCATCTCGGTGTCGAAGCCGTGGGTGTCCACCGCGACGCCGCGCTCGCCGGCGATCTCCTCGGTGAGCTCGAGCGGGAACCCGTACGTGTCGTGCAACAGGAAGGCCGTGCTGCCGGGCAGGCGCTCCGGCTGGGTTCCGAGTTCGTCCTCGAGGATGCCGAGGCCGGTCTTCAGGGTCTGGCGGAACCGTTCCTCCTCACGAGCCAACACGCTGGTGACGAAGTCCTTGTTCGTCAGCACATCGGGGTAGGCGTTGCCCATCACGGTGATCGCGGTCTCGGCGAGCGACGGCATCACCAGTCGGTCGGTGCCCAGCAGGTACGCGTATCGCACTGCACGACGGATGATGCGTCGCAGCACGTAGCCACGACCCTCGTTGCTCGGGAACACGCCGTCGCTCACCAGCATGGTGCTGCTGCGCGCGTGCTCGGCCAGCACACGCATCGCGAAGCTCTCGCGGTCGCTGTAGTCACCCGCCCGGTACTGCTTGCCCGTCAGGCTGCAGGCATGGTCGATGAGGGGCAGCATGAGGTCGGTCTCCCAGACCGCGTCGACGCCCTGGAGCAGGCACAGGATGCGCTCGAGACCCGCCCCGGTGTCGATGCTGGGCTTGGGCAGCGGGGTGCGGCTGCCGTCGGGGGCCTGGTTGTACTGCATGAACACCAGGTTCCAGAACTCCATGAAGCGATCCCCGTGGGGGTCGCCGAGCGGCCCACCGTCGGGGCCGAATGCAGGGCCCCGGTCGATGTGGATCTCGCTGCACGGGCCACACGGGCCGGTGTCGCCCATCTGCCAGAAGTTGTCCTTGTCGCCGAGGCGCTGGATGCGATCCATCGGCACCCCGACCTCCTCGTGCCAGATGGCCTCGGCCTCGTCGTCGCTCTCGTGCACGGTGATCCAGAGCCGATCCCCGTCGAAACCGAAACCCTCCGTCACGAGCTCCCAGCTCCACGGGATGGCCTCGCGCTTGAAGTAGTCGCCGAAACTGAAGTTGCCGAGCATCTCGAAGAACACCAGGTGACGCTTGGTGCGCCCGACGTCGTCGAGGTCGTTGTGCTTGCCCCCGGCCCGCGCGCACTTCTGGCTGGTCGCGGCACGCGTGTAGGGCGGCACCTCGTCACCGACGAAGTAGGGCTTGAAGGGCACCATGCCCGCCACGGTGAACAGCACCGTGGGGTCGTGAGGGATGAGGCTTGCCGAGGGCACCACTGCATGTCCCTTCCCTGCGAAGTAGTCGAGGAAGGTCGAACGGAGTTGATCTGCGGTCTTCGGAGGCGTACCCATGGCCCGAGCAGCCTACCCACCGCTCCCCTCCCGACGAGGATGTCGCGCCCGCTTCGACGAAAGCCCGACAGACGGGCGCGACGTCCTCTTCGGGAACGGGAGTTGCGGTGGGTATCGTCGTCCGACGTGCCGCTCGACCGCCACGAATGGATCAGCTTCGAGGAGACCCGCCTGCGTCGGACGTGGGTGTTCGACGCCACGTTCCTGCGGTCGAACTGGAGTTGCATCTACGGCAACGGCTGCCAGGGAGTGCTCGACGAGGATGCCACCCACCTTGCGCAGGGCTGCTGCAGTTTCGGCGCCCACTTCGTCGACGACCAGGACATCCAGACACTGGTCGAGAGTTCGGGTCGGCTGAAGAAGCACCACTGGCAGTACCACCGCCAGGGTCGCCGCGACGGCGTGCTGGAGGTCGACGGGGACGGCGCCACCACCACCCGCATCGTCGATGGTGCCTGCATCTTCCTGAACCGACCCGGGTTCGCCGGCGGCATCGGCTGTGCGTTCCACCATGCAGCGATCGAGTGGGGCGAGCGAAAGATGGACATGCAGCCCGACGTCTGTTGGCAACTTCCCCTGCGCCTCGAGGAGCACGTCGACGAACACGGATACGTGACGTCCACGCTTCGCGAATGGAAACGGCGCGATTGGGGCGAGGGCGGGCACCACTTCCACTGGTGGTGCACCGAGACCCACGAGGCGTTCATCGGGGAACGACCCGTGTACAAGTACCTTCGCGACGAGATCGTCGAGTTGGTGGGCGCGGAGGTCTACGGCGAACTGGTGGCGCTGCTCGAGCGCCCGAAGTGGACGCCGCTGCCGCACCCGGCCGTCAGACGCTGACCTTCTTGTTCGCCTTCTTGCGCTCCTCGAGGCCGAGGTGGCGCTTGCGGATGCGGATGCTCTTCGGGGTCACCTCGACCAGTTCGTCGCCGCCGATCCACTCGATGGCGTTCTCGAGCGTGTGGATGCGCGGCGCCGGCAACTTCACGGCGTCGTCGTGGCTGTGGGTGCGGATGTTGTTCTTCTCCTTCGCCCGCACCACGTTCACCACCATCTCGTGTTCACGGGCACACTCGCCCACCACCATGCCCTCGTAGACCTGTTCGCCGGGTTCGATGAAGAACTCACCGGACGACTGCAGGTTGTCGAGCGCATAGCCGGTGCTCATGCCGAGACGGTCGGCCACCATCGCACCGCCCCGCGCATCGGGCATGTCGCCGGCCCATGGCATCCAGCCGGCATGGTGCTGGTGCAGCAGGGCCGTGCCCCGCGTGGCGGTCAGCAGCAGCGAGCGGAACCCGATGAGACCCCGGCTGGGGCACTCGAAGGTGATGATCGTGCGTCCTGCATCGCCGGGTCGCAGGTCGGTGATACGGCCCTTCCGAGGCGCCAGTTCCTGGGTGACGGTTCCCACGTGCTCGTCGGGCACGTCGACCACACCGCGCTCCTGCGGCTCGAACCGCTTCCCGTTGACTTCCTTGGTGATCACCTCGGGACGGCTGACCTGCAACTCGTAACCCTCACGACGCATGCTCTCGATGAGGACCGCGAGTTGCAGTTCGCCACGTCCGGCGACGTCGATCACGTCGGGGGAACCGGTCTCGAACAGCTTGATGCTCACGTTGCCGAGGATCTCGCGCTGCAGGCGGTCGACGACGTGCCTACTGGTGAGGTACTTGCCGTCCTTGCCCGCGAGCGGCGAGGTGTTCACGCCGAACGTCATGCGCAGCACGGGTTCGTCGACGACCAGGCGGGGCAGCGCAGTCGGCGAATCCACCGCTGCGATGGTGTCGCCGATCTCGACCTCCGGGAAGCCCGCCATCACGAACAGGTCGCCCGCGCAGAGCTCGTCGACCTCGGTGCGCGCGACGCCCTGAAAGGCCATCAACTGCGAGAGGCGGCGTTTCAGCGGAGGTTGGCCCTCCGCGAACTCCTCCTCCAGCAGCGCCACCGTCTCGCCGCGGCGCATCGCACCGTTCACGACGCGACCGATGGCGAGACGGCCCAGGTATTCGCTTGCGTCGAGCTGGGTCACCATTGCCTGCAGCGGCGCATCGACGTCACCCTCGGGCGCCGGGATTGCCTCAAGGATCGTGTCGAGCAACGGCGACAGGTCGGCGTCGTCGGCCGGCATGCCGATGCCCTTCATGGCACGACCCTCTCGCGCCACGGCGGAGACGATCTCGAAATCGATGTGCTCATCGCCGGCGTCGAGGTCGATGAACAGCTGGTACACCTCGTCGAGCACCTCGTCCGCGCGAGCGTCCTGGCGGTCGACCTTGTTGATGATCACGATCGCCGGCAGATCGCGGGCGAGCGCCTTCTGCAGCACGTAGCGGGTCTGAGGAAGCGGGCCCTCCGCCGCGTCGACCAGCAGCAGCACGCCATCGACCATGGTGAGCGCACGCTCCACCTCGCCACCGAAGTCGGCGTGACCCGGGGTGTCGACCAGGTTGATCTTAACGCCCTTCCACGACACCGACGCCGCCTTGGCGAGG
>JBJTXX010000594.1:0-6459 GCA_046082485.1 Actinomycetota bacterium | reverse complement strand
CACCGCCGGCTTCGACGGCCTGGTCGAGGTGAACCACCCGGGTGGCGCCTGCTGGACCAACTTCACGCCCGAGATCAAGCCGGGCGACCTGGTTCGCTTCGTCGAGAAGACGCTCGCGGGCACCACGCTGGTCTCGGCGGTCGCCCAGCAGACCACGGTCGCCAACATCGCCATCACCAGTGCTGCCGTCGAGACCACGCCCGGCACCGTCGTGGTGCGCGGCACGGCCCAGGACGCTGCAGGCAACCCGCTGCCGATCGGCGACATCGCCCACGCCTTCATCACCTCCACCGCGAACCCGTTCGACGCCAGCGGCGCACGGCGTATCCAGGCCGACTCGACCGCGAGGTTCGAGGGCGTGGTGGCCTACGAGACCGGCATCAACTGGGTTGCGACGTACACGGGCCTCACGGCTGCCGACGTCGCCCGCGCCGTGAACAACGCCACCAGCCAGGCCTCGTGGCTCGGCGCGACCCCCGGCGCCCCCACCGACAGCACCACGTTCGAGTACGGCCAGGCGCCCGGCCCGCAGAGCCCCTGCACCGCACCGCTGGCCGCACCCGTGGTGGGAACCTCCGCCCAGCTGGCCAACTTCACCGCTGCGTCGCTGGGCTCCTCGAGCACCAGCACCATCACGGTCACCAACATCGGTGGCGGAGCGTTCTCCGACCTCGTGGTGTCGGGCATCACCGGCAGCGGCGACTTCAGCATCCAGAGCGAGACCTGCACGGCTGCCCCGATCGCTGCCGCCGGGACCTGTCAGGTGGTCGTGCGCTTTGCTCCCACTGCCACCGGCGCCCGCACCGGCACGCTGACCATCAACTCGAACAGCCACCTCTCGCCGAACACGGTGAGCCTCGTGGGCCTCGGCCTTGCGGTCGGTGCCACCACGCCATTCCTCACCACCACGCCGTCGACGCTCGACTTCGGCACGCTGCTGCCTTCGCTCAGCACCCAGGCCCGCACCATCACGGTCACCAACATCGGCAACGCCCCTGCACCCACCGTGAGCGCAGCGGTGACCGGACTGAACCGCACCGACTGGGCGCTCACCCAGGCCGGCACCTGCACCGGCACGCTGGCGGCGAACGCCTCGTGCACCGTCTCGCTGGTGTTCTCGCCCACGCTCGCCGGGGCCCGCTCGGCCACCCTCGAGGTGTACTCGAACGCCCTGCTGGCCACGACGGCCGCCCTCACCGGAGCCGGCCTCAGCACCACCAACGTGAACTACCCGCCGAACAACGGCGTCATCATCAGCACGTTCATCAGCCGTGACTTCGTGTCGGCCGAGGGCCTCGACCCCACCGTGCCCGTCGTCATCCAGGCCCTGCGCCACAACGTCATCGTCGGCACCACGCTGCCGTTCAACCCGACGGCGACCGGTCTCGCCGAGGTGAACCACCCCGGCGGCGCCTGCTGGGAGGGCACCACGCCCGACCTGCGCGGCGGTGACCACGTGCGTGTCGTGACGGCCGACGGTGTCGTCTACGAGGCGCTGACCGCCGACATCTTCACCGCTGCGGCGGTCACCAACGGAGCCGGCACCGTCGAGGTGCACGGCCGCGCCGTCGACCTCGCCGGCGCCCCACTGCCGATCGATTCGCTGGGCGTGGAGATCATCAGCGGCAGCGCCAACCGCTTCGACCTCAACGGTCGCCGCCTGATCGGCGCACCCGGCGACGGGACCCTGCAGTACGACCCGATCGACGCCGTCACCAACCCCGACGGCCTGAACTTCACCGCCACGTTCACGGGCCTCTCGGCCGCTGACGTGATCCGCGCCACGCAGCAGTCGGACACCGGCGTGCAGTGGCTGGGCCGCAACGCAGCAATCGGTTCGGAGATCACGGCCTACGAGGCCGGTCTGGTGGGTGGCCCGCAGGCCCCCTGCACCGCCCCTGCCGCCGCACCCGACGGCGACCTCGAATTGGCACCCGGTTTCGTGGACTTCCCCACTCGCCAGGCGCCCCGCACCGGGTTCGCCAGCACGTTCATCACCCGTGACGTGACGGTGCTCAGCACCGGTGTCGCACCGCTGGTGGTCACCGGCGTGGCATTCGCCGGCGCCAACCCGGCCGACTACTCCTGGATCACCACGCCGCCCACCACCTGCCCGCTCAACACGCCGATCGCCGTGGGCTCGTCGTGCATCATCAGGGTGCGTTTCCGCCCCAAAGTGGTCGGGGATCGCACTGCGGAACTGCAGGTGTTCTCGAACAGTTTCGGCAACCCGATGCGAGTCGCGCTGCACGGCATCGGTGCCGCCGCCGCCGAGGGCTACGCCACGATCACCCCGCTGCTGCGTGACTTCCCCGATCGTGCCCGCAACACCCAGATCACCCGCAACATCACGGTTCGCAACAACGGCGAGGCGCCGCTGACGGTGTCGGTGGGCGCGATCACCGGACCGGACGCGGAGGACTTCGCGATCACTGCCAACACGTGCACCGTCGCGATCGCCGTGAACACCACGTGCACCGTCACGGTTCGCTTCCGTCCGCTGGCGGTCGGCACGCACACCGCCCCGCTCGTCATCACCCCGGCGGCCAGCCAGGCCCCGATCACCGTGACGCTCACGGGCCGCAGCCTCACCGACGGCCTGTTCAACGACCCGCCCGTCGCACCCCGCAACATCAACGTGTTCCCGGTGCGCGACCAGGTCACCATCACCGGCTACGAGCCGCAGGACAACGTCATCGTCCAGGTCGTGCGCAACGGCGCCGTGGTCGGCGAGTCCGGCCCGATCGCCCCGCAGGACGACCCCCTGACGCCGTTGTTCGACGGCATCGTCGAGGTCAACCACGCGGGCGGGGCCTGCTGGCCGGGTGTCACGCCTGACATCAAGCCCGGTGATGTGGTGCGTGCCTACGCCGTCGTGGCAACGCCCAACGGCACCCTGGTGCAGGCGCCGCCGCGCAACGGCGTGCAGGTGGCCGACCAGACCCCGGTGCAGGACGTCGTGATCACGCAGAACGCCACCCAGACCGCCCCCGGCACCGTCGTGGTGAAGGGCTATGGGCGTGACGTGCGGTTCCCCGGCCAGCGCCTCGACATCGGTTCGATCGAGGTGCGCATCATCTCGATCGGCCAGCAGTTCTTCGTGAAGGGCGGCAACCGCGACCTTCGGGCCGACGCCAACGGTGCGCTGCAGGGCACGGTCGCCTACGACGGCCTTACCGACATGTGGACGGCGACCTTCACCGGCCTCACCCCGGCCGACGTGGCTCTGGCCCTCGACCCCACCAGCCTGAACGTGGCACTGTGGCTCGGCCGTTCGCCGGCCGCCGCCCTCGAGGGCACGTTGTACGAATGGAGCGAGGTCGCCGGCCCGCAGCCCCCGTGCAACGCCGGCGTGTCGGTGGCCAACTACGGCATCGGCACCCTCGCCCCGGCCTACCCCGGCGTGAACGGCGAGAAGGGCCTCATCGACTTCGGTCTCATCAGCAACACGGCGGTGTCGACGACCTCCACCATCACGCTCACCAACACGGGTGCGGCGGCGATGACGGTGTCGGGCATCCGCACCGACCTGGGTCTCGACACGACGGGCTTCAAGGTCGTCGCCGGCACCGACAACTGCACCGGCGTGCTGCTGGCAGTGGGCCGCTCGTGCACCGTGGGCGTGCAGTTCCTGCCCGTCGGCACGGCTACCCCTGGCCTGCACGCAGGCTCGGTGCAGTTGTACTCGAACGGCGCACACAGCCCGCACCAGGTGGTGCTGCGTGCGAACGTGGCGGCGGCCCCGACCATCGCGACGGTGTCGCCGGCCCTTGTCGGCCGCACCAGCACCGCCACGGTCACCGGCACCGGCCTCGACCGGGTGACCAGTGTGTCGCTGGTGGGCAGCAACGCCCTCGCGGGTGTCGGCACCGTCGTCTCGGTTCCCACCTTCACCAACACCACGAACACGGTCGTCACCTTCCCGGTGCCCGTCGGCGCGGTGCTGGACGGCACCTACCAGGTGCGCATCACTGCCCTCGGCGGCACGGTGACCAGCACGGCCAGCATCACGGTGCTGAACGATGCACCGGTGTTCACCTCGTTCACTCCTGCTGCCGGCGGCAAGCCCGGCACCGCGGTCACCATCACGGGTAGGAACTTCACCCGTCTCGGTGTGCCGTACGCCACGGCCGTGTCGTTCGGCGGCGTGAACGCGACGGCGTTCACCGTCGTGACCGACACCACCATCACCACCACCGTTCCGGCGAACGGCATCGGCGGCCGCATCTCGGTCACCACGCCCTCGGGTGTGGCCACCTCGACGACCAACTTCGATGTCTGGCTGCCGCCGGTGGTGACCTCGGTGAACGTGAACCCGCAGCGACCCGGCCTGGCCGTCACGCTGACCGGCTCTGAGTTCCTGGGCATCACCGCCCTCACCCTGAACGGCACGGCGATCGCCACCAGAACCGCCAACGCAGCGGGAACCACGCTGACGTTCACGCTGCCGGCAGCCGCCACCAACGGGCCGTTGGTCATCACCGCCCGCGGCGGTGTGGGCACCTCGAACATCCTGCTGGTGAACGCCGCCCCCACCATCACCTCCTTCACCCCCGCCTCCGCTGGTGCGGGCGTGGGTGCGGTGGTGACGGTGAACGGCCGCAACTACGTGGGCGTCACTGCGGTGACGGTCGGCACGGTGGCCGCGCCCTTCACGGTCGTGAACACCAACCAGCTGCGCTTCACGGTGCCGGCCGGCGCAGCCACCGGGCCCTTCAACATCACGGCGGCCTTCGGCAACGCGCGCTCGGCCACGAACCTCACGATCATCGCTCCGCCCACCATCACCTCGTTCACCCCCACCCGGGGTGGCGCAGGTGTGACGGTCCCGATCACGGGAACCAACCTGGCCACCGCAACGGCGGTGACGATCGGCGGCCGTCAGGTCACCACGTTCACGACCCGCACGGCCACCCGCCTGGCGTTCGTCACCCCGGCGGGCATGACCCCCGGTCTGGCACCGATCTCGGTGACGGGCCCGGGTGGCACACGCACCAGCGTGACCCTGTTCCAGGCACTCTGACCTGACAACGGGTGGCCAGGGATCTGGTGGGTGATGGCGTAACAACGGGGGGCGGAACGCCATCACCCACCTCTCCTTTTCCGGGCTAGGCATCACCTCGAAGGGGGTGCGATAATGCCGCCCTTGCGTCACCCAGCCTCCTCCCGCCCGCGCTTCGTCGCTGCCGCGCTCGCAGTCGCCGCACTGCTGGCAGCGTGCGGCGACAGCTCGCACCGCTTCGTCGTCAACCGCGACGAGAAGGTGTACCTGAAACTCCCCCGCGACTGGGCCGACCGACCGTACGGCGAGTCGGCACCCGATGCGCTCGAGCAGATCACCAGCGAGGTCACGGTGATGTGGCGCTCCGCCGCTGCACCGCAGGGCAGCGCAGGCGACGACGCCCCGCTGCTGACCACTGCGGTGTACGAGGTGTCGGGCCAGTTGAACCAGCGGATGTCCGCCTCGCTGGCGCGAGTCGCTGCCTCGCCGCTCGGGTTCGACCCTGTGTTGCCGGGCGACGACACACAGAAGGGGCAGGTCGAGGTGCTCGACTACAGCCCCCTCGACTTCGACGGGCTCAACGGCACCCGCACCGTGTTCCGCACCCGCGACGATGCCAACTCCGACTGGAACGCCGTCTACGACATGAGCACGGCGTTCGACCTCGGCACCTTCCGGCTCTACGTGCTCGTCGTCGGCTGCAACCCCGACTGCTACGAGGCCAACAAGAAGGCCATCACGTCCGCTGCGAGTTCCTGGCTGGTGAAACCATGACCGACATCGTCCCCCAGTTGCGCGAACCGTCGCCCGACGACCGCGAACCGCGCACCCGGCCGAAGTTGTTCTTCTTCGACCGGATCAAGTTGTTGCTGCTGCTGGCCGTCTACTTCCTCATCATCGTCTCGTACGAGCAGAGCCAGATCCCGTTGATGTCGTGGGGCGATGCCTTCCGCGATCAGGCGCGCGCCAAGTGGTGGCTGTGGATCGTGGTGGGGCTGGAGGTGCTGCGGCAGGTGCACTACCTCGTCTCGGAACGGGCGGGCGGCTACCACACGTTCTGGCGCAAGCGGGTCTGGGATGCCTGGGAGCGCCTGATGTCGCGGATGAAGCCGTACACCCGTTTCCGGCTGGCCCGTCTCGTCAAGCGCATCATCGTGCTCTCGCTGCTCGGCCTGGTGCTGTCGTGGAAGTGGGGGCTGCCCTTCTTCCAGGCGCTCGCCGAGGCCCCCAGCCGCTGGTTCAACATCCTCTTCGTCGAGCGCCAGCAGGGCACCCCGCTCGCCATCAGCATCCTGCTGTCGGTCACGTTCAGCGCGTTCTACCTCATCTTCTTCTACGGCATCTTCTTCATCGGCGGCGTCGAGACCTTCAAGCCCGGCGAGATCAAGACCCGGTTCTCCAACATCTGGGGACAGGACCACGTGGTGGCCCGGGTGAAGGAGAACCTCGACTTCCTC
>JBJTXX010000593.1:0-3902 GCA_046082485.1 Actinomycetota bacterium | reverse complement strand
CGCCGCCGGCCTGCCCGCCCCCTGACCCGCGCCCCGGCCCGCGCCCCGAGACCCCACCTCCTCGGGAGGATGTTGCGCCCGTTTCATCGGGAACCGATGAAACGGGCGCGACGTCCTAGGGGCATGGATCGACGCAACTTCCTCTCCGTCCTCATCGGCACGCCGGCCCTCGCCGCCCTGATCGCCGCTTGCGGCGACAACACGGTGCAGACCGGTGACAGCACCATCCCCGACACCCCCACCACGCTCTCGGGCATCAGCCACCCGACCGGCGCCGACGAAGTGCTGCTGCGCATCGGCTACGAGGGCGGCTTCGTCTCGCCCGACATGCTGTTCGCCCGCATCCCCACGATGCTCGTCACCGGCGACGGTCGGGCGATCGTGCAGGGCGTGATGCCGGCGATCTACCCCGGCCCGCTGCTGACGCCGCTGTTCCAGCGGACGGTCGACGAGGTCGGTGTCCAGGCCATCCTCTCGCTGGCGCGCGAGAAGGGTCTGCTGGCCGCCGCACCCGACTACGCCGTTCCGCCCGAGGGGCCCATGGTCGCCGATGCCCCCGACACCGTGGTGGAGATCGCAGCGAACGGCACCACCTACGTCCATCGTGCGTACGCGCTCGGGATCGACGGGACGAACAGCACACCCGCCCGCGACGCACTGAACGCGTTCGTGATGGCGATCTCCGACCTCGCCGCCGTGGTGGGCTCGGAGCACATCGGTGCCGGATCGCTTTTCGCTCCGACCTCGTTCCGGGTACGGGCCACCCCGGTCGACCCGGCACAGTTCACCGAGCCCTCGCCCACCATCCGCGAGTGGCCCGCCGACACGGGCATCGTGCTCGCCCAAGCATCGGACTGCGCGCTCGTCGACGCCGCCAAGGTGACGGCCCTCTTCACCGAGTCGAACATGCTGACATTCTTTACCGAGGCCGACGCCGGCGGCGCCACCGTCACCTACCAGTTGGCGGTCGTACAGGTGCTGCCCGGCGACCGCACCGACTGCTGACCGTCGGCAACCCCGACGGTCCGATTCACACAGCGTTCACATTCGGGACACGGAAGGGAAACGGGTGGTCGGCAACCTTGCTGCGTTCCACAACCGATCAGAAGGACTTCTCGTGGCCTATCAAGCTGAATACATCTGGATCGACGGCACCGAGCCCACGCCGCTGCTGCGCTCGAAGACCAAGATCCTCGCCGATGGCAAGACTCCGCCCATCTGGGGCTTCGACGGGTCGTCGACCAACCAGGCCCCCGGCGACAAGAGCGACTGCGCACTCATCCCGGTGTTCTCGTGCCCCGACCCCATCCGCGGCGGCAGCAACATCCTCGTGCTCTGCGAGGTGAACAACGCCAAGGACGGCAAGCCGCACCCCACCAACACCCGCTCGGCGTGCGTGAAGACCCAGAAGAAGTTCGCCAAGCACGAGATGATCTTCGGCATCGAGCAGGAGTACACGTTCCTGAAGCTCGACGGCACCCCGCTCGGCTTCCCCGATGGCGGCTTCCCCGCACCGCAGGGCCCGTACTACTGCGGCGTCGGCGCCGGCCGCGTCGTCGCCCGTGAGATCATCGAGGAGCACACCCAGGCGTGCATCGACGCCGGCCTGATGATCGAGGGCACCAACGCCGAGGTCATGCCCGGCCAGTGGGAGTTCCAGATCGGCGCCGCCGACGCACTGACCGTCAGCGACCACCTCACCGTGGCCCGCTGGCTGCTGCACCGCATCGCCGAGGACTTCGACGTGGTCGTCAGCTTCGCCGCCAAGCCGCAGAAGGGTGACTGGAACGGCGCCGGCGCGCACACCAACTTCTCGACGAAGGCGATGCGCGAGGACACGAACATGAAGGCCATCGAGGCCGCCTGCAAGGCCATCGGCAAGAAGGTCGACCTGCACGTGAAGAACTACGGCCACGACATCGAGAGCCGCCTCACCGGGGCTCACGAGACCGCCCCGTACAACGTGTTCAGCTACGGCGTGTCGAACCGCGGCGCGAGCATCCGCATCCCGTGGCAGGTCGAGCGCGACGGCAAGGGCTACGCGGAGGACCGCCGCCCGAACGCGAACTGCGATCCGTACACGGTCACGCGCCTCATCCTCGAGACGGTGTGCGGCTGAGAGCCCTCACCCCAAGTCCCTAGTTCCCGATTGACGGGGGGCCTGCGGGCCCCCCGTCGCAATTCCCCAGCAACCATGCGGTCCCCGGACCGCCCGTAGCCCATGTCGATGCGAGTCGGCAGACTGAGAGGATGCCCGACATGCTGAACCAGCAGCGCGAGTACGTGCTCCGCACGGTGGAGGAACGCGGCGTGCGCCTCGTGCGCATGTGGTTCACCGACGTGCTCGGCAACCTGAAGTCGTTCGCGATCAGCCCGGCCGAGCTCGAGGGGGCACTCGAGGACGGCATGACGTTCGATGGTTCGTCGATCGACGGCTTCAGCCGTGTGCAGGAATCCGACGTTCTCGCGATTCCCGACCCCAACACGTTCGAGATCCTCCCGTGGGTGGACCCCAAGTCCGCGGAGGCGCGCATCTTCTGCGACATCCACGACCTCGAGGGAAACGCCTTCGAGGGCGACCCGCGACAGGTGCTGCGGCGCAACCTGCGTGCCGCACAGCGCGAGGGTTTCGAGTTCCTCGTCGCCCCCGACATCGAGTACTTCTACTTCGCGCCGCCGGTCGCAGGCCAGCGTCCCGTCCCGCTGGACGAGGGCAGTTTCTTCGACCTCACCACCACCTACGTCGCCTCGTCGCTGCGCAATGAGACCATCCGCACGCTCGAGACCATGGGCATCCCCGTGGAGTACTCGTTCCATGAGGACGCGCCGAGCCAGCAGGAGATCGACCTGCGCCACACCGACGCGCTCACCATGGCCGACGGCATCATGACCTTCCGCATGATCGTGAAGGAGCTCGCTGCGATGCACAGGGTGCACGCCACGTTCATGCCCAAGCCCCTCGAGGGTGTGCAGGGCTCGGGCATGCACCTGCATCTCTCGCTGTTCCGCAACGAGGACAACGCCTTCTACGACGACGACGACCCGTACAACCTCTCGCCCACCGCGAAGTCGTTCATGGCAGGGCTCCTCCACCATGCAGCCGAGATCACCGCGGTCACGAACCAGACGGTGAACAGCTACAAGCGGCTGGTGCCCGGTTTTGAGGCCCCCGTGCACATGACATGGGCGCGCAACAACCGCAGCGGTCTCATCCGTGTGCCGGTGCCGAAGAAGGGCAGCGCAGCAGCCACGCGCATCGAGTACCGGTCGCCCGACCCAGCATGCAACCCGTACCTCGCGTTCTCGGTGGTCCTTGCCGCGGGTCTGCGCGGCGTGCGCGAGGGCTACGAACTCGCGCCCGAGGCCGACGCCAACCTGTTCGAGATGGATGACGCCGCACTCGCGAAGCTCGGCGTGCAGCAACTGCCGCAGTCACTGGACGACGCACTGCGCACCATGGAGGAGTCCTC
Organism: Actinomycetota bacterium; assembly: GCA_046082485.1. GTDB lineage: Bacteria > Actinomycetota > Acidimicrobiia > Acidimicrobiales > Ilumatobacteraceae > UBA668. The sequence continues at coordinate 432 of JBJTXX010000593.1, read as the reverse complement.
GCTCGTGCACGAGGCCCTCGGCGAGCACATCTTCGACTGGTTCCTGCGCAACAAGCACCGTGAGTGGCGCCTGTACAAGACCCAGGTCACCCCGTTCGAGCTCGACACCTATCTCCGGTCCATCTGAACCGATGAACGACCGCGCCGGGAACCCGCTCGACATGGTGGTGCTCTTCCCTGCCGCGCCGTCACCCGACCTCGCCCGCACCCTCGATCTCGCCGGTTTCCGGTGGAAAGCCGTCGGCTCGGTTGAGGAAGCGAACAAGGCCGAGCCAGCAGGTGGCTGGAGCGGCGCGGTGATCAGCCTCGACGAGGACGCGGAAGCCGGATGGGCATTCCTGCGCACCGTGCGCAAACGTGACAACGCCATCCCTGCCGTTCTCGTGCTGCTGAGCGGAGCGCAACTCGGTGATCTCGAGCTTCGCGACGACC
>JBJTXX010000592.1:0-1039 GCA_046082485.1 Actinomycetota bacterium | reverse complement strand
GTGATGAGGGTGGCGCGCGTGTTGTCGCCGAATCCCATGCCCTCCGCCATGCCCGAGGCAATGGCGATCACGTTCTTCACCACGCCGCCCACCTCGCAGCCGACGACGTCGACGTTGGTGTACACGCGCAGCGTCGGCCGGCTGAACAGTCGCTGCAGTTCGACCGCGATGTCGTTGTCGTCGATGGCCACCACACTGGCCGCAGGCTGGCCGGACAGGATCTCCTTGGCCAGGTTCGGACCCGTCAGCACCGCCACCGGGTGACCCGGCATCTCGTCACGCGTGACCTCGCTCATCCGCTTTCGTGACGCCCGCTCGAGACCCTTGGTGAGGCTCACCACCGGCACCCATGGCCGCAGGTGTCGGGCGGCCTCGGCCGCCACTTCGCGGTACCCGTGGGACGGCACTGCCATCACGAGCACGTCGGCGGTGCCGACCACGTCGTCCAGCGAGCTGCTGGCGGTCAACTGCTCGGGCAGCGGGAAATCGGGCAGGTAGTCAACGTTGACGTGATGGTCGTTGATCTGCTGGGCGAGTTCGGGCCTGCGTGCCCAGAGCAGCGTGGGGGCGTTCACCGCGGCCAGTGCGGCAACGGTCGTGCCCCACGACCCAGCGCCCACCACCCCGACCCTCATCGCCATTCGACCGACTCCATGCCCTCAGCGTAGGTCGCGGACACCTGCCCTCTACCATGCCGTCCGTGGATCCCGTGGTGCTCGTGCCGGTGAAGGCGTTCGCCGACGCCAAGGCGCGCTTGTCGGGCGCTCTCTCACCGGCGGACCGCGAGTCGCTCGCCCGCTTCACCGCCGCCCGCGTCGTCGCCGCGGCCGCTCCGGCCGCGGCCTACGTCGTGTGCGACGACGACGCAGTCGCTCAGTGGGCCAACGACCACGGCGCAGGCGTGTTGTGGCACCCCGGCGTCGGCCTCAACAATGCGATCAGCCACGGCGTCGCCGATCTCGCTGCCGCAGGGGCCTGCCACGTGGTGATCGCCCACGGCGACCTCCCCAGCGCGGCCGCGCTGGCCTCGTTGGCGTCC